>NZ_JBFTRT010000589.1:0-3059 GCF_056399685.1 Pedobacter sp. 01N416 | reverse complement strand
ATATCATATTGATTCCGAAGTTTAGTTATATGGGTTCTGCCTGGGTTTCGATGGCAACCTATGGAACGATGATGATTATTTCGTATATCCTCGGACAGAAATATTACCCAATCCCCTATAATCTTAAAAAGATTTTATCTTACTTAATCATTTCGATCATACTGGTATTCTCTTCGTTTTTCGTATTCCATAGAAACATTTATATTGGCAATGCCATGTTGATTGTTTTTGTTGCGGGTATTGCCTATTTTGAAAAGAATGATTTAATGAAAATACTAAAAAGAGGTTAGTTAGAGACTTTTGTATTAGGTTCATCGTTAATGGTCAATGGCAATCAAACCATGATCTATAAGCCATTAACCTAAAGTACCCAACAATAAAAAAATGGAAATAAAAATTATCAATACATCCGAACATGCACTTCCACAATATGAAACTGCACATGCGGCTGGTATGGATCTGCGGGCATCAATAATAGAAGAAATGATATTGAAACCTTTGCAGCGCTTATTGGTGCCAACAGGTTTGTTTATTGAATTACCGATTGGTTACGAAGCACAGATCAGACCCAGAAGCGGCTTGGCCTATAAACACGGTATTAGCATTGTAAATGCTCCTGGTACAATTGACGCCGATTACCGTGGTGAAATAAAAGTTTTATTGGTAAATTTATCAGATACAGATTTTAAAATCGTTAATGGCGATAGAATTGCACAAATGGTTGTGGCAAAACACGAAACCGTTAGCTGGCAAACCGTAGAACAATTAGGGGAAACTGTACGCGGCGAAGGTGGCTACGGACATACGGGGAAATAGTCCACAGTCCTAAGTCAAAAGTCCTTAGTCTGGAGTAAATTATTTGGATTGATAAATGATATGAAATACAAAGTACATTTTCTTGTTGGAGCCACTTTAGTGAGCATCCAGGCTTTTGGGCAGGGAACGGTTACGCCAAGTGCCAATCGCGATAGCAATATGGTAAAACAATTGTTTTTTGCGGGCTTACGGGAGAAAATGTCTGAAAATTATGTTGTTGCCTCTACCAATTTCAATAAAATTGTTGGTTTAGATCCGAATAACCATGCAGCCTATTTCGAGCTGGCCAATGCAAACCTGCGTTTAGATAAACTTTCGGAAGCTGAACAGCATATAAAACAGGCAATTAAATTAAACGCCGGCAATTTATGGTACTGGCGCTTACTTGGTGAGGTATACAAGCGCACCAATAACATGCCCGAACTAATCGAAGTGTTTAATCAGTTGATCCGTCTCGATGCTGAAAACGATGCCTATTATTTTGATAAAGCCAATGCGCAGTTCTTAGGCAATCAGCTGGATGCTGCAAAAAAGACCTATGATGAAATTCAGGCTAAATTTGGCGAATCAAGAGATTTGGTAAACGCCAGAAAGCGTCTGCAATCTAACGGGAATGCCACTGAAAGTGATATTGTTAAATTATTGGAAGGCAATCAGGCTGATGTAAAGAACTATTTATATGCTGCAGGTTTGCTTTTGCAGAAGGGAAATGATCCGGAAGCATTAAAGGTATTAACCAAAGCCCAGCAGCTCGAACCCAATAATTTTGAGGTAAACCTGGCTTTGGCTGATATTTACCGTAAGCAGAAAAATGACGAAGCTGCATTTTCTTCCTTAAAATTGGCTTTCGAAAGCAATGAAATGCCTCTTACGGAAAAGGTGAAGATTATCGCTGCACTTTTTCCGAAACTTAACCAACCCGTTGTTGCCAAAAATGTAACTGAACTAAGTAAACTGGTTGCAGAAAAAAATCCGGCTGATGCAAAAGCATTGGCACTTTATGGCGATGTACTTTATCAGCAGAACCACTTAAAAGATGCATTGTCCCAATATCAGGCTGCTTTAAAACTTAACGAACAGATTTATGTAGTGTGGGAACAGGTCATTAATATCCAAACACTGCTTGGGCACTATGAGGAAGCGATAAAGGTTGGCGATGAGGCTTTAAGCATTTATCCCAATCAGGCCAGCTTATATTATTATATGGCTTATGCCCTGTTTAAAACAGGTAAATATGAGCCCGCTCAAAGCAATTTAAAAACCTCCTTACAGTTGGATGTAGAGAATAAAAGCCTGCAGGCACAGATTTATGCACTACAGGGCGATATCTACATCAACCAGAATAATTTTGCCTTAGCTAAAACAGCTTTCGAAAAAGCCATTTCAACAGAGCCCGATAATTATCTCATCATGAATAATTATGCCTATTATTTGGCGTTGAGAAATGACGACTTAACCAAGGCCGCGAAATATGCAGAAACAGCGGCCAATGCTATGCCTAATAATCCTTCAATTGTAGATACCTACGCGTTTATTCTGTTTAAACAGCAAAAATACGATCTGGCGAAAATATGGATTGAAAAGGCTTTGCAAAACAATAGCAGTAAAAACGGTGTTTACTTGGAGCGATATGGCGATATACTTTTTATGAAAGGTGAAAAGGATGCTGCATTAATCCAATGGCAAAAAGCAAAAGAGACTGGAAACGGATCAGAAGTATTAATTAAAAAGATAAATGAAAAGAAGTATTTTAAATAGCGCATTCCTGTTAGGAGCTGTAATTTTTGTTTCGGCATGTAAACCTAAAAAAGAAATTGTAGTGGCTCCACCTACCAAAACAGAAACCAAAACTGATAATTCGAAAGCAGAAGCTTTAACACTACTAAATAGCAAACAACTTAAATTTAATACACTTTCTTTAAAAGCAAAAGCAACTTTAGATATTGCCGGCGACGCAAACGATGTAACCATGAATTTCAAGATGAAAGACAAGGAAGCCATTTGGGTAAGCATTACAGCCTTAGGTGGAATGGCAGAGGTGGCAAGGGCTTTGATTACGCCTGATAGTATCAAGATCATGAACCGGATGAAAAGCGAATACCTAAAAAAACCTTTTAGTTATATTTACAATTTCACCAATAAACAGGTTAATTTTAATACCCTACAATCCATTTTAACGGGCAATGCCATGGGCGAGTTTCTAACACAAGAATCGGATGTTAAACAGGAAAATGGTGTTTGGG
>NZ_JBFTRT010000588.1:0-3070 GCF_056399685.1 Pedobacter sp. 01N416 | reverse complement strand
TTTCTTTCCTGTTCACAAAATCAATTGCCTCCTGTAGATTTTTGTAAGTAATTACAGGTAAAATTGGTCCAAAAATTTCTTCCTGCATGATCGCGCTGCCCTCAGCTACCGAAGTTAAAAGCGTTGGTGTAATGGTTAAATCTTGCTCATCCGATTTTCCACCAAAGGCCAATACAGCACCATCGCCAAGAGCTTGTTCAATCAATTTATTTAAGCGCAGGAACTGTTTTGTATTGATGATTTTAGCATAATCATTTTTGTTAATTTTCGCTTCGTTAAAGAACATTTTTTGAACCGCGGCCTTATAATACATTTCAAAATCGGCCACCCTATTTTCATTAATTAATACATAATCCGGGGCAATACAGGTTTGTCCGGCATTAACCAATTTGCCCCAGGCAATTTTTTCTGCGGCTTTTTTTAGGTCGCAGGTTTCATCTACAATAGCTGGCGATTTACCACCAAGCTCTAAGGTAACCGAGCTAAGATTTTTTGCCGCAGCTTCCATCACCACCTTACCAATTGCGGTACTTCCGGTAAAAAATATATGGTCAAAAGGAAGTTTTAATAGCGCTGTAGAAACTTCGGCATCACCTTCGAAACAGGCAATTTCTTTTGGATCAAACGTATTGGAGATCAGTTTGCTGATTATACCTGCCGTCGCAGCACTCAATTCAGACGGTTTTAGTATGACGAAATTTCCTGCTGCTATGGCAGAAATCAACGGGCTCATAATCAATTGTAACGGATAGTTCCAAGGGGCAATAATCAGACAAACACCTTTTGGTTCATAGTAAATTTTATTGCTGGCAAAAAGATTGCTCATGGTCCTGCCTGCCGATTTTGGTTTCATCCAGCTACGCAGCTTTTTAATGGCATGATCTATTTCGGCATAAGTAAAAAACAGTTCAGTTACTGCGGTTTCGAAACGGTTTTTGCGCAAGTCACTCTTCAATGCGGCAAATATTTCTTCCTCGGCATTTTCTAATGCCTGTTTAAGCTGCCTTAGTTTTCCAATGCGTGTTTTAGCATCCGTTTTGCGCAACCCGAATTTATGTTGCTGCTGTAAAGCGAAAACTGATTTTATCTGTTTTTCCATAATTACCAAAGGCTCACAATTTTTATTGTATAAGCAATTTAAGAAAATATAAGGTTCGTAAGGTTATATGAAAATTAAGTGATTAATCGAGCTAGCTAGAGTTGTGGGTTAATTTTAGTTAAAATGCACCCATTTCATTAAAAATTCATTCATTTAAAGCATATTGCAGCAAATTTTAATATTCAAGATGAAAAGATTGTTTTTTGTTTTCGCATTCATAATTCCGATGGTTATACATGCCCAAACCCTAAAAACAGATGTATTGGTTATTGGTAGTGGCGATGCCGCCTATTCAGCATCTTTTCAATCGTTCAAATCAGGTGTTAAAACAATTCTGCTTACACAAAAGGAACAGCTTGATCTTAAGAAAATTTCTGATAGCAAGCCCAAAGAAGTAACTCTTTTTTATCAAAGCTTTTTAAAAAGGGAGATTGAAAACGCTAAAAACTTAGATGCACCTAAGCCAGACAAAAAGAAACCACTAAAAGTAACAGTTGATAGCACTCAGCTTTTAAATGTAATCAATGGTATTCCTTACACTGAAATTAAACGCTCAGGCAGTGGCTGGGAAGTGAAACTCACGAAAGACAAAAGCATTAGGGCAAAAGTTCTGGTTATGGCCGATAATCCAGAAAAGTTAATGACTGCATWAAAAATTACGGGCTTAAATCCTGCGACTTCAAATCAATTAAATTATAGCGAGAATTTATATAGAACAACAGTAGCCAGTGTTTTGTCCAAAGGGGCAAATTTTTTATCATTATACAGCCTGCTCATCCCAAGCCAAGAAAACCTTTTATATATTTCTGCCGATCAGTTCGAAATTGGCCCTGCTGCAGGTGCAATCGCAGCCTATGCTGCATTTTTCGATACCAAAACCAGTTTGTCAAATTTAAAAAGGATCCAGGGTGAATTATTAGCCTATAAACATACGTTAATGCCTTTTGAGGATGTAAAATCAATTGATTCTAACTGGCTGGCCATCCAGAAAGTGGGTATAACGGGAATTATCAAAGCAGAAATAAAACAAGACAAAGCCTATTTCAATCCCGAAAAAGATGTTACCCACGATGAAATTAAGCAGCCGATCAAAGATTATTATTACAAGGCCCAGATCTGGTTTGATGATCATCAGCATATCCCCATTAATTTAGAAAACACCATTGCAATGGTTTGTTATGTGGGCAATAAATCAGTTGAGGCAATCAAAACTGAACTGCAAAAAAAGTGGAACAAAAACTACAAGTTTACTTCTAAATACGAACTTAAAAAAGTATTAACCAGACGAGAATTTGCAGTAATCATCAACGAGTACCTAAAGCCTTTCGATGATGTGAATGTAGATAAAACCGGAAGGGTAATCCGTTAACCTCTCCCTATGTAAGTTGGTGCAGCTACTTCTGCATTTCGTATCCCTCTCCTTGAGGAGAGGGAATGAACAGCCTTTGCTATAAAGCACTACCGTTCATAGGGTGAGGTTGTTGTAACATTTCCATTTCCTGTTAAAATTAGCAAGTCCATTCCCTAAATTGCAGCCAAACCTAAAATTCATGAAGAAATATTTACTTTTCCTTTTGCTTTGCACAGGCGAATACGCTTTTGCACAACAATTAGCACCTTTAACTGTCGAAAAGATAATGCGCGATCCAAAGTGGATGGGCGTTGCACCAACCAATTTCCGTTGGACTGCAGATAGCAAAACCCTGTACTTCAACTGGAACCCTGAAAATAAAGCTAAAGAAGAATTATTTAAAGTTTCGGCAGCTGCTACCAAACCCGTTAAAGCGGCAGAAAAGGAAGATGAAAAGCTTTTAAGTTTAAACTATACCTATAACACTGACCGCTCGCTTGGTTTAATCGAAAAAAGTGGCGATATCTATTTACAGAATTTCAAAGGCAATAAAGAAACGCGGCTAACCAGCACGCAAGAGCGAGAAAACAGCCCTGTTTTTTTAACCAATGGAAATATCG
>NZ_JBFTRT010000587.1:0-3073 GCF_056399685.1 Pedobacter sp. 01N416 | reverse complement strand
CAGCAAAGATGAGAAATACAGATCTTCCCCATTTTCATAGCGCCAGAGCTGCGTACGGTTGAGGTCATGTTTAAAGGCAAATTTTTCATAATTCCGTTCCCCTTTCGCTTCCCTAAGGGAACGAATCCGTGCTCCAACCAATTTCAAAACTTCCTTTATATTTTCGCTCTCCTCGTCGTTTTTGGCTCTACTCATATCGTAAAGTAAACCAAAATGATGCTCCAGAGGTACTTCTAATAAGAAACAGCATACAAGACACATCTTATTAGAAACAAATTTATTATCTTTATAAAGCTGCAGATATTAAAAATATATGAAAAAGGAGGAATTATTACAGACCCCTATTGACAGACTTGGTTTTAGCACTGAATTCTGTAAAGCTTGTCGTTCAATGCAGTTCAGCACATTGAACGACATCACATCTCTTTTGCCTGAACGACTGATAAATAAAGAAGGGTTTAGCTATAACTGGCTGGGKGAACTCAGCRYATACTTAGATAAGAGAGGRCTGTTGCATTTATTGCAACGGCCATAGGAAAAAAATTACGGTTGATCCGCAGCACCATRCGCTGTAAYAGATCCCGCACACGTGCGGCAGTATGCTGGTCAATACTATAAAATTCTTTGCTGAGGCTTCCAGGGGAAATAACAGCTTGTCTTTTACTTTGATAGTGACCAGCGAAACATTTGAAAATGAACTGAAGGTTTTCAGTAGCAAAAACACTTTCTTCATAAAGTAAACGAACCAGACAGGAAAGGTGTGCAACTGACATTTCCAGTGGTATTTTAGGAACAACAGCTTCACTCCCTTTGCACAAAGATTTTTCTGTTACCAGAATTTCTTCCGTTAACCAGTTTCCCATCATGGTTTTTATTGAAGGCCACGAGGGGTCATAAGCTATATTTTTCACTTCAGGTGATGATATAACCTCTGCTTTCTGCTCAACCAAATAATTAAGCCTTTCCTGCGTATCTCTAAAATCGCCAAAAGCATTCCTGATTGTATCCTGGTAGTAAACAAAAAAAGAAAGGTTATTGAAATTTGAACGAATAAGCAGAGAAACCAGTAATTTTTCTGCGTCATCCGAATCATAATCGAGTGAACCCAATTGATGAATGATACATCCGAAATAATGTAATGAACGAAAGGTAAATTTTACTTTTCCAATATCCTCGGACATTACATTGAACCATTTTGCTAGGCAGGTTTTTAGAGAAGCATTTAGGTCGCTTGACTGCAGCGTTTTCTGAATAGCACAAACATCGTTGTTAAGTTGAGAAACCAATCGTTGATGATAAGCTATTGGCGCCACGACATCTTCATTGAAATAATTGGAATAGTATTTCTGCAGATGGTCTATAAGTGCCAAAAGTTCATTTTGGGGAAGTACATTTGTTTCAGAATCGTGGGAATTAGCTAATGTATTGGAGATGGTTGATATAATATCAAGATGATAATGAAAATAACGCACCAGGCTATTCTCTGGCGTATTGGAAAATATAGCTTCTTCCCATGCTTTATGGATTTGACCAAAGTGAGCTTCAAGATTAATTTGGGCTGTATTATCGCTGTCGGAAGATTCTTGCTCAATTAAAATTTCTTCTATATCCTTCAGTTCATTCTTAAGCATACCCTAAAGATTTTCCTGGTGCGTTATTCATATTTTCTTCTATTGGTTGAAGATATGAGTACTTGAAATGATTGTAGTCGTCACCGTAGTGGTGTCAGTCTCAAGTCTCTTACCATCTCTGTTCAAAGATTTGTAACGTGTAATAACTTGCGTACTTTTTAGCGGAAGTTTCATTGATTTCATCATAATTTTAATTTTTAATGTTAATTTAAGAGTCTATGGATTATTTATATAATTTATTACAGATTCGAGCTATCTCGTAGGTGAAACATTAAATGTGATGATAAATTTGATAGGTTTAAAATTCAGTCCGCTAACTCGAAAGACAATCATAATCCATACTTCATTCTGGATACTTTTTATAGTGTACGAGCTGGCGATAGTGTATTATCAAATTGGATCCTTGGAAAGACCGCTGATATACATTGTATTTTACACCATAAATATAGCGCTGTTTTATGCCTGCCTTAAAGTTTTAAACTATACTTTAAAAGAAACTAGGATTAATTACCTTGGAGGTTTATTGGCATATTTGGGATTACTCGTTTTTTTCCTGATTGTGAAAGGCTTTGCTGATTATTCATTGGGAAATCCCCAACCATCGCACCACAATCCTTTTATATTCATACAGAAGTTTTTTCCACGAAACATTGCACGGGGTGTATATTTTACGCTACTCGCTATATTTTATTGTTCCGCAAAGTATATTGCTCAGTATAAGAGGCAAGCATTGGAAGCTGAAAAGCGACAATTAATTATCGAAAGACAAAAAGCAGAGTTAGAAACCCAGCTTACCAAGTCCGTAAYGCCTATCTKCAACAACAGATTAACCCKCAYATGCTCTTCAAYGCRCTWAAYTTTGTTTACAACAGYACACAAAAATATTCCGATGATGCYGCTMATTGCATTTGGCTMCTWTCGGAGATYATGCGTTTCAGCYTRGAAGAAGCWGGTCCRGATGGAAAAATYAAACTSGATARWGAAGTTGAGCAGATTGAAAACCTCATCGCGATCAACCGCTACMGGTTTAAAGAACCCCTATATCTTAAACTGGAAATGCATGGTGATTTCAGCCGTTATAAAATAATTCCACTCATCTTGCTTACGCTGACAGAAAACCTGTTCAAACATGGGAATTTGACCGAAATTACCTCTCCAGCTGTACTGAAGTTAACAACAAACGAAACCGGACAACTAACCTTTTACAGCAGAAACTTAAAAAAATCAAAGAACGGACATCCCCGTCAGCGAAAAGCATTAGGTCTGCAGAACATCCGGCTCCGCATGGATTCATTTTATAAAGACAACTATAAGCTGGAAATCAACGAGCCCGACGAATTTTACGAACTCACTTTAACCCTTAAATTATGAGCTTAACATGCTACATCATTGATGATGAATATCATTCAATTGAAGTACTCGATAAGTACATCAATCAAACC
>NZ_JBFTRT010000586.1:0-3077 GCF_056399685.1 Pedobacter sp. 01N416 | reverse complement strand
CAAGCAAAGGTGAGTTAAAATTTCGGGAATTGGTGTGTATTTATGGATAATAAGGATCAGCGCTAAGTGTTTGTCGGTTGGCGAAAGGCAGATGCAAGCTCAGCCATTACAAAAAATGCGCACAAATAAATAAGTTTTATTTGTGCGCTTATGTGTTAAATTAACGCTAAAAGATCCTTCGACTACGCTCAGGATGACAAAGCGAATGTGTTTCTCTAGGAAAATTGTTTAGTAATTCCCTGTAACGCCTATTTCTAAGCCTCTTAATTCGGCTAAACCCCTTAATCTGCCTATCGCCGAATAACCTGGGTTGGTTTCTTTGGCCAAATCATCCAACATTTGGTGGCCATGATCTGGGCGGAAAGGAATTGATTTATCGCGCAAAGCATTTTCTTCTGATAAGGCTTTCATGATTTCATACATGTTCACATCACCACCTAAATGATCTGCTTCGTAAAAACTACCGTCCTCATCTTTTTTAACGTTACGCAAATGCGCAAAATAAACACGTTCCTTAACTGCATTGAAGATCTCTAAAGCATTATTCCCCATTCCGGCACCTAATGAGCCTGTACAGAAACAAACACCGTTAAAAGCCTGGTCTACTTCTTTAATAATATAATTAAAATCTTCGAGCGTACTCGCAATTCTTGGCAAACCTAAAATAGCATAAGGGGGATCGTCAGGATGGATGGTCATTTTAATACCTTCTTCTGTACAAACATCAGCAATAGATAACAAGAAAAATTTCAAATTTTCTTTTAATCCTTGTCTTCCAATGGCTTTATATTCATTAATGCTATTACGCAAAGTCTCCAACTCGATTTCTTTTTCGGTCGGGATGCCCATTAATACATTGATGCGAAGATCAACTAAATCCTGCGCTGTTAAAGTAGCATGTTTAGCTGCTGCCCTATCTAAAATAGATTGCGAATAATCTGCTTCTGCACCTTCTCTCTTCAAAATATAGAGATCAAAAATGGCCAGATCGATCCAGTTAAAATAAAGGGCTTTCGATCCATCGGTCATTTCCAGGTCCAATTGTGTACGTGTCCAATCTAAAACAGGCATAAAGTTGTAGCACACAGTCTTAATTCCGCAGGCCGACAGGTTACGCAAAGAGGTTTTATAATTTTCGATATACTGCCCTGCATCTGCCCTACGCGTTTTAATCGCTTCATGCACGGGAACACTTTCTACTACCGACCAGGTTAAACCTGCTGCCTCGATAATGGCTTTTCTTTCCTGAATATCATGTAATGGCCAAACTTCACCATGTGGTATATGATGCAGTGCGGTTACAACGCCCGTAGCTCCTGCTTGTTTAACATCTTGTAGGCTAACTGGATCGTTCGGACCATACCAACGCCAGGTTTGTTCTAATTTTTTATACTTCATTGTATTTGATTGCACAGATTAAGATTACACTGATTATGTGATTGTATTGATATCTAAACGCCAGAAAATGCTGTAAATCCCCCATCCACGGTAACATTCTGTCCATTTACAAATTTAGAGGCATCACTTAGCAAATATACTAAAGCGCCAATCAATTCTTCTGGCGCTCCAAACCGTTTAAAGGGTGTTTTAGAAATGATGGCCTGCCCTCTTGCAGTCAAAGAACCATCTTCATTGGTTAATAACGCCCTGTTCTGGTTAGTAATAAAAAAGCCGGGTACAATGGCATTTATCCTGATTTTATCCTGATAACGATTGGCTAATTCAACAGCCATCCATTTGGTATAACAATCTATAGATGTTTTGGCCAATGAGTAACCCAATACGCGTGTAATGGCCTGATTAGCAGAAACTGATGAAATATTCACAATACTACCCCCATTTTTCGCGATTTCTTTACCGAAAATCTGTGTAGGCAAAATAGTTCCAAATAAATTGAGGTCAAATGCTTGTTTTAGGGCTGGAATATTAAGATCAAAAATATCACTTCCGGGCTGAATAACGGCTTCCGCCACATTTCCACCTGCTGCATTAATCAGCGCATCTATGCGACCAAATTCTTTGATAATGATTTCATTCGCATTAAGCAGATTCTGCTCATCCAATACATCAGCAATAATATAAATAGCTTTTCCTCCTGCGTTTGTTACATCAGCAACCCTTTGCTTTGCAGCGTCTTCATTTCTTCCTATAACAACGATTACAGCACCAGCTGCACATAATCCATTTACAAAAGCCTCGCCCAAAACACCTGTAGCACCTGTAACTACTACAACCTTGTTTTTCAGCGAAAACAGACTTTCTACTTCTTTTACCATTTGTTTAGTTCTTTTTAAGTTTATTTAACAGCGCCATCGAAAGCATTATTTTAGGAGCAAAACTAGTTTTCTGTAAGCTGTTCATATTTTATTTGTATTTGACCTGCATCTGGTCGTAAAAATCTTTCAGCACGAAGAAGGCTTTCTTTTTTTTACCTGTTTCGCTGATCAAGCCTTTACGGTTCCAGAAATTCTGATAAATAGGATGTTGTCTTCTTGGTGACCTGAAATCGGTCAAAATCCATGGCGTCATGCCTCTTAAAGCCCCAATTTTGCTTAACATAGCAATCTGATTTTTGTACAACGCCTCTTGGTATTCTTCGCTCCAACGTGTATTTTCATCGGCGTGGAAACCGCCCAAAGCATCGCCCCCAAACTCAGTAATTACCACAGGTTTTTTATATTTAATATCGAAATTGTATTTGGTAATTTCGGATGGATTACCTCCCCAGTACCAACCAGCATATTCATTAAAACTTACCAGATCGATTTTTTCGCCCAGGGGATCGTTTAAAATGATGTTATTTCCCTCGCGGTGTACTTCTAAAGCAGCAGCCACTAAACGGGTATCATCCAAAGAGCGGGCAGTTTCTGCCAAATTGCTCATAAAACTCAAACGGGCATCGCTTAACGGGGTTTCGTTGCCAATAGACCAGACGATCACACTTGCCCTGTTTTTATCTCGTACGATTAAATCAGTCAATTGCTTTTTTGCATTGGCATAGGTTGCCGGATTTGTCCAGCTGATGGTCCAGTAAACAGGAACTTCAGCCCAAACCAATAGTCCCATTTCATCAGCAA
>NZ_JBFTRT010000585.1:0-3083 GCF_056399685.1 Pedobacter sp. 01N416 | reverse complement strand
CATTATCACCTTCATAATTTTGAAGAGCACTTTCGATATTTTATCGAAGGCATTTAATACGCTTGTTCCCTCTCCACCTAATTTATTTAAACCATAACCAAAAAGAATGGCAAACAGCAAAATCTGTAAAATGTTTCCCTCAGCAAAAGCGGCAATCACATTATGCGGGATAATATGCAGAAAAAACTCTGCCCAGTTCATATCTTTAGCTTGCTCGGCATAACCAACAATTTTTGTAGCATCGCTAGCCTTAGTTATCATTCCGGCACCTGGCTTTAAAACATTGGCTACCACTAAACCAATTGCAATAGCTACCGTACTTACAATTTCGAAATATAACAATGCTTTACCACCTACCCTGCCTACTTTTTTCATATCGCCCATGTGTGCGATTCCTAAAACAATAGTAAAGAATATAATTGGTGCAATTAACATGCTAATCAGGTTGATAAAACCCTGACTGATCAATTTAGCTGTAGGTGCAAAACCGGGGAAGAAAATCCCAACATTAATTCCTATTATGATGGCAAGGATAACCTGAAAGGTTAAATTGGAGAATACTTTTTTTACAAATTCTATAAATGTCATCTTTATTTTTTTAGGTGTTTTGGTTTGCTATTGAATAATGAACAGACCGTAAGCTTAAAATAATTTTATTTATAAATACTGACCTCAATTTTCCCGTCGGCAGTAATTGCACCTCTATACATTCCCTCGGTATTAAAGGGCATAGTCATATTTCCTTTTTTATCTAAAGCAATTAAACCACCGTTGCCACCCATTTTACCTACTTTATCTAACGCAATTTTCGATGCCTCTGCAACAGATAAGCCCTTATATTCCATTAAATCGGAAATGGTTTTTGCCACCACATTACGGATATAAAACTCGCCCCAACCAGTACAGGAAATACCTGCTGTTTCATTATTGCAGTAGGTACCTGCCCCTATAATTGGTGCATCGCCCACACGTCCGTATTTTTTGTTCGTCATACCACCGGTTGAAGTTCCCGCTGCCAGGTTTCCAGCCTTATCTAAAGCTACACAACCCACCGTACCAAATTTGTAATCGTGGTTTTTAATTCCAAATAATTCCGATTTTTTAGTTCCATGATCTAAAACCGCTTTGGTAGAATCTTCTTTAATGGCCTGTTGTAAGCCATCCCAACGTTCCTTAGTCCAGAAATATTTAGGATCAACGATTTCCAATCCAGCTTCTTTTGCAAACTGATCGGCACCTGCGCCAACCATCATTACATGCTCCGATTTTTCCATCACGGCTCTGGCAGCAGAAATTGGATTTTTTATGGTAGTTACCCCCGCAACGGATCCCGCCATTAAGGTTTTTCCATCCATTATTGCGGCGTCGAGCTCATTTCTGCCATCATGTGTAAAAACAGCACCTTTGCCAGCATTAAAATGTGGATCGTTTTCTAAAACGTGAATGGTTGCTTCAACAGCATCGAGGCTCGATTTACCTGCTTTAATTTCTGCATAACCTGCATTTAATGCTTGTGTTAAGGCAGCGATATAGGCAGCCTCTTTTTCGGGACTCATGTTCTTTTTGAGAATGGTGCCGGCACCACCGTGAATCACCATTACATATTTTTTCTGTTGTGCAGAAACCTGCAAGGCTAAAGCCGAAAACAAGAACAAGGCAAGTAATTTTAACCGTTTCATCTTCCTATTGGGTTTAAGAAGCCGTTAAATTAAGAAAATCCTTGAGAATAAATGCGTTTAAACTTTAGCTATCCCTTTGGATGAGAACTGCAGATCGTAAAGCTTTTTATAGTAGCCATTTAATCTTAACAGCTGCTGATGTGTGCCTTTTTCTTTAATCTCACCCTTATCGAGCACAATAATCTGATCGGCCTTTTGAATGGTGGATAAACGGTGGGCAATTACAATCGAAGTTCTACCGTCCATTAAGTTATCAATGGCTTTCTGGATCAATAATTCTGTTTCGGTGTCAACTGATGAAGTGGCCTCATCTAAAACCAAAATAGCCGGATTATGCACGAGGGCACGGATAAACGAAATCAACTGGGCCTGACCAGCTGAGAGTGTAGCACCTCTTTCCATCACATTATATTGATAGCCACCCGGTAAACGTTCGATAAAATCGTGCGCACCAACTTTTTTGGCAGCATTCACCACTTCTTCGATGGTAATTTGGGGGTTATTTAGTGTAATGTTGTTTAAAATGGTATCCGAAAACAAGAAAACATCCTGAAGTACAGTAGCAATATTGCTCCTTAAGTAATCCAGATCAAAATCTTCGATATGAATGCCATCTACGGTGATATCTCCCTTTTTTACTTCATAAAAACGGTTCAGGATATTAATTGTGGAAGATTTACCAGCACCCGTTGCCCCCACCAAGGCCACAGTTTCGCCAGCCTTCACTTCGAATGTAAGATCTTTCAGCACATAGTTTTCGTCGTTATAGGCAAACCAAACCTTTTCGAATTTAATATTTCCGTCTAATTTGGTTGGCTTTTGTCTCCCCGTATTTGGCGTAGTTTCATCAGTATCTAAAACTTTAAAAACACGTTCGGCACCTACCATTCCCATCTGCAGCGTATTAAACTTATCGGCCAACTGGCGGATCGGTGTAAATACCATACCCAGGTACATAATAAACTGTGTGATGGTTCCAGGCGTTACATCCAACGGTTTGGAAAGAATACTTTTTGCGCCGTACCACACCAACAAACCCAACGACATGGCCKAGATTAACTCCACCACCGGAAAAAAGATAGAATAATACCAGTTAGAACGGATATTGGCATCACGATAGCGCTTGTTAATGGCGTAGAATTTTCTGTATTCCTGTTTCTCCCTGGCAAAATACTGCACAATAGATACACCCGTAATGTGTTCCTGCAAAAAAGTATTCAGGTTAGAAACCTCATTTCTAATTTCCTGAAAAGCCACTTTAATCGCTTTCTGAAATTTCCGGGTAGCAATAATCAACAATGGAATGGGCAAGAGCACCACTAAACTCAATTGCCAATCGGTATATAACATGACGCACACAATCACTACCACCTGCAAACTATCGCCTATCATCGAGATTAAACC
>NZ_JBFTRT010000584.1:0-3086 GCF_056399685.1 Pedobacter sp. 01N416 | reverse complement strand
ATCGTAATCTTTAATGATTTTGGCGATTTTGTTTAAAGTTTCTCCCGCTTTATCGGAAACTTCGTAACTACCTGATTTATACAACATGTTATCAGCTAAAGAGATATAAACTACGCCTTTAAGCACCTGTACATCAACATCTCCCAACTCTTCTTTACTTAATGATCGCGTTAAATTATTAGTCAACACCATATTAAGTGAGTCACTTTTATTTTTAGCATTTACCAGTTGTTTGATGTATTTATTCGAACTGTTAATTTCATCAACCAATTTCGAAATGTTAACATTGCCCTGGCTACTAGAATTTAAACATTTGTTCAAAGCATCCTGCAATGCAGTTACATTGGCTTTTTCTGATGCGATCTGTTCTTCTAAACTTTTAACCCTGCTGGTGCTGCCACTAAGCTCGCGTTGGCTATCCTGGTATTTATTACTTAATTCCTGGTTCCTTTCTCTCAGCTTGGAATAGGTATCCTGAAGTTCTGCATATTTCTTATTGCTTACACAACCAGCTGCAAGCGCAATGGCAAAGAGCATTATGGGAATTGATTTGTATAATTTCATAATCTTATTTTTATTTATTAATAGTAGGTTAACAAATTCCTTGCCGCAAAGTTCAATACCGACCTAAACCGGTGTTAAAAAGCGTTAATCTTTACCGAATCGAAGCTAGCCAAAGCTTTATACGTTCTTAATCCTATACTACCAGATTGATATTGACTATCTGTTGCAGAAAGAATGGGTTTTGCCGACCCGTTTATAAAAACATCAAATTTATCTCCTTTCGCCACTATCTTTAAGGTATACATTTCGTTCATTTCAACAGGATATTTTCCTGAACTTATAACGGTCCATTTTTGTCCGTTGGCTTTTCCCAACAGTACCGTTCCATTAGACTGATCCAAACCCACATAATACCCTTGGTAAGCATCGGCACCAATTGCCGGGTCAGAAACCCTGAACATTAAACCAGCATCACCGGTAGTATTGATTTTAACATCTGCCTGGTAAGTAAAATCCTTAAAGTCTGTTTCATTAGCCACATATTTAGATCCATTTATGCCATAACCACCAGAGCCTGCGTTCGATGCCGAATTAACCTGTCCATCTTTCCAAAACCAGCCACCTCCATAAAAAACCCAATTATTGGCCATTCCCTGATCAAAATTTTCGACCAAAGCCTTATTTATTTTTTTTGGCTGACCGATTACAGGAAAACAGCTTAGGCGTATATTTTCAGATCCATAAGGTACCAAGGTAACTTCTTCTTGCTTTTCGGTTGAGGAAATTGGACTAAAAGGCACATCAAAAGCGGCTACTTTGTTGTATCCTAGCGTCCATGACGGAATCTTTTTTGCCCGAACTTTTAATTTAACCGGTGCATTTGCTGCAATAAAAGGATTTTCGGGCATTGTCGATTTCACTAAGATAACGTTGTTTAAATTACCTTTATCTAATACTAAACCATAATTCCACGCCAATTCCGGACGGATTTCGTAATCTGTAAAACCAGCAACCGGATGTGTTTTGGTTACCTTATTTGCTGCCTTAATTTCTAATGCATACACAATAGGACCACGTTCTACACTAATGGAATTGTTTACTTGAGCCTGAGTCGTAATTTGCATCGGGAAATTCAGTTCTAATTGATCCTGATTTTTCCATTCGCGGGATATGGTAAACATTTCACCGGCTTTTACTCCTTTTAATATAGTTCCATTTAATTTAATACTTGGTTTTACACTCCACGCAGGGATTCTTAAAATCAATGGAAAGGATGTAGAAGTGGTAAGCCCCACTTTTAACCTAATCTGTTCTTCGAAGGGATAATTGGTTTCTTCGGTAATTTTTATTTTTTTATTGTTGGCTAACACAGTTTCTATTTCCATTGGGCCATAGGTAATTACTGCCAAGCCGTTCTCAGGGGTAGCCACTACACTACTTTTTACAAAATAAGGCCAGCCCATATGCATGTTATAGCGGCAGCATCCATAACCTGAATAGGGACTAGAAACAATCCCTGAACCATAATCTTGATTAAAGCCATGCTCCCCATGAATGCTTTGAACCTGATTGGGTAATGTATAATATGAATGGTTTTTAAAATCCCTGCTAAACTGAGCAGGTAATGCATTAAAGGCCACTTTTTCCAACTGATCGCCAATACTGACATCATGAATAACCTTTGCCGCAGTTTCTAAACTCTGCATCCATTCTACCACAGTACAGGTTTCTACTCCTTCTATGCTGCTTGTACCCGCCAGAAATTCAGTTCCTGAACCTAAACCTTCTGGCTGACCATGGTCGTGCATAATGTGCGCTATACCTTTGGAAAGTGCTTCAAGATTAGAAGCACGATCTTGAAGTTGAGCATAAAGCACTGGGAATTTTAAGGCTTGAGCTACATTAACCATATGTTTTGGCTGAAAATCATCACCAAAAAAGTAAAACCCGTTGTTGCTATAAATATCGATCCAAGGGTATGCCTGTTGTTTTAACTTTTCTACGAGTCGTAATAAATCCTGATTGCCGGTTTTATTGTAAAGCCAAATGGCTATTTCCATATTATCACCTGCTCTTGATTTACCCCATTCCTTTAACGGATCGCCATCAAGATTAGCCAGTTCATATTTGAAATATTTTGAGAGAAAAGGAATTACCCTTTTATCATTTGTGGCCTCGTAATAGCTTTGCAAAGCATACATCATTGGCATGCGTGGCCACCAATCTTTCATTTTCGGCGGGCCAAATAATCCGTTGGCTTGTTGATTGTTCAAAGTCCAATCAATGTACTTTTGTGCTTTTTCTTTTAGCGTAGGATCATCTAAGGTATAAGCCAATGCTACCAAACCTTTAACATAATATGGTACCCGCTCCCATCCATTCCCATCGCCTCCTAACCAATCGGAGTTTTTGCCCAGATTATCTTTTTCAGGGTATAGCTCTTCTGCCATTCCCGTTGCACCATCTCTTTGCTGCTCTAGTTGCTTTAACAACCATCCTTTGGCTTTAATACTCCCTATGGGCAATTGCACATAAACATGCTGTTTTAAGGGTTTTTTGTTGAATTCAGTTAAATTCTGGGC
>NZ_JBFTRT010000583.1:0-3092 GCF_056399685.1 Pedobacter sp. 01N416 | reverse complement strand
CCATCGAAGAGATGATTAAAGATATTCCTTCCAGTAGAAGAAATATTGTGCGTCGCTTTAAACAGGTGATTGGTATTACCCCTATCGAGTATCTTCAACAAACGCGTATCGAAGCGGCTAAAAAGTTATTAGAGCAAACTGCCCAGCAAATGACAGAGGTAATTTATAACTCTGGCTACAATGATCCAAAAGCATTTAGGAAAGTGTTCAGAAAATCAGTCGGGATGACCCCGACTCAATACCGCGATAAATTTCAGGCGAGGTAGTAGATAACTGAGGAACAGCGGAATAGTAAATCAATACCACTCACAAAAACTAAATAAATAGTTTTCAACACTAAAATCAATTATGTTAATAATTAGTATAAAATAAATGCATCGCCCTATACAATTTAAGATAACTTAACGTTATAATTACACTAACCAAATAACTATTTATATGAGCACATTCCTTTTAATCACAGCGGTATTTTATATTGTTTCCTTTGGATTAATGTTGTACTGCTATTTCTCCGCTGAACAGATTCCCAGCGATGATGAAAAATTTTAATCAGTTCTTTTCCCGTCATCAAAATTAACGTCTCCCTTTAAGCCAATACATTGAACTTTCTTACAGAAAGACAATGAAATGTTGTGGCCAAACTACCCTCTCTAAAAACATCTATTTTATTTATTGGCAATCCACTTAATTAAGTAAGGAGCGGCTCCTGTATACCATAAAACTGCAGAGATTAAAAATATGGCTATCAATATCCATAAAATCGGCCATCCTTCAAATTTGTGTTTTGAACCGGGGATGTAAGATTCATTAAGGTTATTATGGTCATTGTCCATCCTATCGCCCTTTTTCACCGGTTTCGGATTAGAGATATTGCTCATAAAATATTCAGTTAGAAATACAAACTTAAGCTATAAACCTATAAATCGAAAATTAGTTTTAACATTCTTGTGTTTTAAAATCGATTAAAGATAAAAGTCGTTCAAACTTCAGCTATTCATATTTGGTTTAAACAAAAAAAGTAGGAAAACCTAAATAAAACAGCAAATGTTGTAGAATTAGGAAGTCAGATTAAAAAAAACAGTCCCCCAGAATATAATTATTGCTTAGAAAAGGCTTGCTGATATTTTAGCGGGGTTTTCCCTGTTATTTCTCTAAAATATTTATGGAAACTAGTGAAATTATAAAAGCCGCAGTCGTAGCAGATTTCTTTAACGGTCAGATCATTTTCGATCAATAATTTACAGGCCTGTCCTACCCTAATTTCGTTCAGAAACTGTGTATAGGTTTTCCTGCTTTTAGTTTTAAAGAATTTACAGAAAGAATTGGGGCTGATTTTAGCAACCGCAGCAATTTCCTTTAGTTCTATTTTATTTTTGTAATTGCTGATGGTATAGTTATAAATAGATTGAATCCTATCTTTTTCGTTCTCCAAAAAATTTGGCTTAAAGCCTAACGAAACCAAAATATTTTTCTCTTCGCAATTGGCTATTTCGGTTAATACTTCCAGTATTTTTATAATCCGCATGGTGCCTGTTGCCTCAATAATCTGTGGCATTAAACAAGCTATTTTCTCTTTTGAGATTCCTTGCAGCTGAATTCCCTGCCGCGATTGTAGCAACACTTTTTTCATCTCCTGGTTTTCGGGAAGATCGAGAAAATCCTTGCCTAAAAAATCTTCCTTAAAATGGATCGCATAAACATCAACCGGTTCACCAGCGGTTTCATCAAAAAATTCTGGATCAAAGCGCCAGTAGTGTGGCAAATTGCTTCCGAGTAAAACTACATCGCCATCCTTAAAATTTTTAATGCTATCGCCAATAAACTGCGTTCCTCTGCCTTTTTTAACGTAGATTAGTTCTAATGCAGAGTGGTAATGCCAACGATTGTTTATATCGGGCATAATGTCTCTCCGAGCGCTAAAAGAATCTACCGAATTAGTAGATACATTAAGTAAATGCGGTTTCATAAAATCTTAAAAAATCAATCTAATATGCAAAATTATTTTGCAATGTAAAAAAATGAGCCAATATCATTTAATAATTAGATCATAAAGTTAAATTTTTATTAATGCTTATGGGTTTAATTTGTAATACAACAACTAACCAGAAAGAACCTGCTTAAACCATTTATAACCAAACAAAACATGAGCCACACTCCATCAACGAACTTTCAGGTATCCGATACACCAAAAAATGGTAAGGGATATTTATTTCCATTAATTTTGGTCACCAGCCTATTTTTCTTCTGGGGCTTTGTTCATAATCTCGATCCTGTATTAATTCCGCATTTACGCAAAGCTTTTCAACTAAACGTTTTCGAATCTACCCTGGTGGATTCTTCGGTTTTTATCGCTTATTTTTTATTGGCGCTACCTGCAGGCTACATTATGCGCAAGTATGGGTATAAAAGCGGTATTATATTGGGCCTCGTTTTATTCGCCATCGGCTGTTTATTATTTATACCCGCAGCCAATACGGCACAATATATATTTTTCTTAGGTGCACTTTTTATTATCGCCTGTGGTTTAACCTTTCTGGAAACTGCAGCAAATCCTTATGTTACCGTACTAGGGCCACCAGAAACAGCTACACAGCGTTTAAATTTCTCTCAGTCTTTTAATGGTTTAGCTGCATTTTTAGCGCCAATACTTGGCGGTAAATTTATTTTTACCGAAGTAAAATATACCGATGTTCAATTGGCAAAAATGTTGCCTTTAGAAAAACAGGCTTATATGCTCGAAGAGGCATCAACAGTAAAAGCGCCTTATCTAATTTTGGGGATTCTGATTATTGTAGTCGCTATACTATTTATTTTCACAAAACTGCCTGATATTAAGGAAGAAGAAAATGCCAAAGAAAAAAGCAGTTTTGGACATGTATTAGGCCATAGCCATTTGCGCTGGGCAATTATCGGGCAGTTTTTTTATGTAGGCGCACAGGTTTGTGTATTGAGTTTATTTATCAGTTTCGTCACCTCATCAGCAAATATCAGCCAGGATCAGGCAGCATGGTATTCGGGCGCCGCAGGTTTAGCTTTTATGGTTGGCCGGTTCGCTGGAACTTTCTTCATGAGATACGTAGCTGCCCACAAAC
>NZ_JBFTRT010000582.1:0-3099 GCF_056399685.1 Pedobacter sp. 01N416 | reverse complement strand
GGTCATATGTTATCGGCATTATAAATTTAACTTCTGTTTTTTTGAATTACTTTAATTTTTTTATCTACCAGCTTTCTGAACCAGAAGCCTTGAAGATAATGGAACTTAATACCCGTGCTTCCGTCAAATATGCCCAGTTTAAAAAACATCCGATAGCCAAAGTAAAGATAGGGGCGAAACCCTAGTGGAAGTTTCCACCACAATTGTTTTAACCATGCCCGCTTTTCATCAGGACTGCCCAGTAAGTTAGGCTTTAAACTTTGGAACCGTAGCTTTAACATCCTTTCTACCTCTTCCTGTGCAACCAGATCACTATAACGTTCATGTTTGGCTTTCCAAAAAGCAATATCATTTTCTTTTAGGTTTTCTTCCAAAATCCAACCTTTCTTCCAGATTTCAGTTTTGCCCGCTACAATAAAACGGTGGTCCATGTTCTCGTTGAGATCAGAAAACCCGATCCCTGTCCTGAACATTTTTAAAAGGTAAAAAGGGTAGAAGGTACCAAACCTAATCCAGCTTCCCTGAAAGAAGTTTTTGCGGTTAAAGTAAATACCGTTAATACCGAGATGGTTTTCCTCTTTAAAGTTAGCCAGCATTTCAAACAGCTCCGGTGTAACGGTTTGATCCGCATCGAGGCCGATTGTCCAGGGTGTTTCTACTTTAAAGTTTTTTAAAGCGAAATCCCATTGTTTCGGGTGGTTTATAAAAGGGTTTTGTTTTACCTCAGCACCATAGTGTTCGGCAATTTTCAAGGTTTCGTCGGTACTTCCGCTATCCAAAATGAACATTTTTGCATTTAGGGCTTTGATCGATTCCAATAACCTGGGCAGATGGAGCTGCTCATTAAAGGTTAAAATGATAAAGCTAAAATTTCGATTCATACAAGGATTAAATTGCTGATGGGCTAGCTAGAATTTCTTTGTAAAGTTCAATATATTGTTTAACCAATGTATCATCGTTAAAATCAGCATTGATTTGCAATGGAGCAGTAGTTCTGATTTCTTTTCTTTTTTCCATATCCTGATAAGCCTGAATTATTCCAGTTTTGATCTCTTCAATGTGTAGTCCAGTAACCCATCCGAGGTTCTTATCGGCCACATAATCGGCAAGACCAACAAATTTGCTGATCAATACAGGGGTGCCCACACTTAAACTTTCTACCACTACGTTGGCAAAATTTTCGTTGTAAGAGGTAAGCACAGTTAGATCATGCCCGGCCATTAAGTTAAACTTATGCTCATTACTTACCTGTCCAAGCCAATTCATTCGATTGTTTAGTGCTAAATGCTCAGCTTTATATTTTAAACTTTGTACATATTCTTCCTTACCTGTACCGCCGATGGTTAACTGCCAGGGGATATCGACAAGTGCCAAAGCTTCAAAAAGTAATTCAAGTCCTTTCTTCTCTTCAACGCGGGAAAGAAATATCATCTTAAAAGCAGGTGATTTCTCGTCTTTCACGACTGATTTGCGATACTCACTAGCTATTGCTCCAGCGCCTAAACTAACCAGATTGGGGATTACCCTAATACTTTTAGGTTGCACTATCCTTAAAATATCTCTCTTTTCCTGTTCGCTGGTGGCGTGGATATGGCAATATTTTAATAAAGTTTCACCCATTAATTTATGGATGATCCTCTTTGAAAAAGAATTCCGGTTACCAAAGGAATAGGAGGTGAGCATTCCCCGTGGAGACAAAACAACGGGTATTTTATACCATTTGGCAACCAAACAGCTTAATACCGAAACTAAATTCCACCAGGCATGAATGTGTACAACACTCCCCTCCGAAGGAGGGGAGTCTGTAAGACGGGGTGGTCCTTTTAGGTTTTGATTAGCTGTGTTTAGTTTGTCATCCTTATCACTTTTCTTGTCATCCTGAATGCAATGAAGGATCTCTTTCCGTAAATTCAACAACAGCCCAGGCGAAAAATGACTATGATCTTTTGTCAATCGTTTAAAATAAGTAATAGGCACGCCATCAACTAAAATAGGTACACCAGTTATAACATCTAACTCATTTTTGCCATTTGCTGTAGTAGTCAATACCTCCAGTTCATGTACAGTGGCATTACCGTCAACCGCCAACCGCTTATCAACTGACAGGATTTCGCACAACTTCCCTACACTTTGTATAGGCCCACCATAAATATAGGCAGGTTTGTAAGATGCGGTAATATGAATGATTTTCAAAGGTTAGATAATGTTAATCAAATGTTGGTTTTAGTACCTTTATGGTTCTGAGCAGATAAAACAGGAACCACATAATTACATAACCCCAAAAAATATTATTGAACATAAATTCGAAGTTATTTCCCCGCCAAAGACCTTGAAAAATACTATTGAACATAATTACACAGCCTAGCTCGTAACCTCCAAATAAACTTTCAGCTAAATCAGAAAAATGTTGAATCAACATCCCATACAATAACATGAAAAAGAAAACCCCAGGAATACCGAAGCTTAAATAAGCGTCAACTACAGGACGGGTTTTTGCCGAAACTGTTGACATTTGGTGCGCTACACCCGCATCGTAAACCCTTTGCATCGAAACCATTTCCATACTGGGTTTACCCGACCAGAAAATTCTGGGTATAAGTCCTTCCAAAGAGTTTTCTACTATTTCCCAATCATAATAAGGGTGGTGGTCAGGTACATATTCCACAAATTGGGTAAACATCTCCATTTCACTTAGTCTTCTGGTTAGAAAGCCCCAGTTCGTATCTTCAATTTGTACTTCATTCTTTAAGTCCAGATTTTCAAAAGCCTGGCTTTGCGCTTCCTCTGCACTTACTTCTCCCCCCCAGCTTTGCCTTACAGTATTGTTATAAGTGGGTAAGAAGTATAATAATATGTAAGCAACAGGGAGGGTCAGATAAAGTATAGGCCTTTTGTAATAAGGGAAAAATACGCACGCAATAATAATGATATTGATAATAATTGGCTCTTTGTAGCCTGAGAGAGATGCATGTATGAAATTCAGGGTGAAAATAGTAGCACCTATTCCAAGGTATTTGATGTTTTTGGTATTAAATCCTTTAACAAATAATACAGCTGCACAAGATATTCCAACCAGTGTAAGTGGGAGTGCAATTTGGC
>NZ_JBFTRT010000581.1:0-3121 GCF_056399685.1 Pedobacter sp. 01N416 | reverse complement strand
GACTAATACGACCACAAGTTCTGTGAACTAGAGATGACGGAAGTTCACCCTGCCTTTTATTTAAACGCTTACCAAGCTTTCTTCTTGTAATACTATTTACAAGAAGAAAAATCAGTCCGATAAACCAAAGGAGATGACGGCCGTTCCATGTAGATCAATTTCTTATTTTTTGCTGCTGTAAGTAAGGCTTACCTTTTGTGGTTCTTTGCTGTAATCTTCCCATAGCTGGTCGACAGTTTTTCCGGTTAAGGCTGCCCAAGATTCCTCCTTGTATTGATGCGCTCTTAACTGTTGATCTAAAGTAGCAATTAAGCCAGGTTTCACATTTTGCTCTAACCATGCAAAAAACCTCGCGGTAATACGATAACTATTTTTATAACCCTGCTTTGCATTATAATCTGGCAAACTCCATTTCGAGCCTACATTATCAACACCATATTTATAACGTACATAATCGGCAATACCTTCGGTTAGCCAAACCGGACCAGCACTATAGCCATAACCCTGAACAATGTGCATGGTTTCGTGCGTTACCACATCAATATCGGTTGGATGTGCTTTTTTCATGTAAGCAGCACTAAACAAAATTCTATTTCCGCTTGCTTCTGCAACTGCTTTGTAAGCTGTATCCACCACAAATAACACATCGTGGGTAGATTTATCGTTAAATGTTTTAACCAGGGTTGGGTAGATTTCGAAATAAGTAGCAATTAACTTCTTTCTTACGGTCGGATCTAAATTTGGATCTTTGCTGATAAATGTTAATTCATACCCTTTGTGTTTTTCTTTACTGTAAGAAACCCAGTTTTTTGAGAGTGCAGAAAACATTTCCTTTTGGATTTTCTCTTGAGATTTGTTTTTAACCCATTGGCTGTTTACTTTAATTTCTCCAGCTTTAGCCTGTATTGTTGATGTTTCTTCCGTTACCAAATCTAACATTACATCTCTTTTGGTACGGTATCCATCTGCCTGGGCAAATTTTGGATAAACCTGAAAAAAAGCAGCCTTTAGTTTGTCATCCACGATAGCATTTGTTACGCTATCTTTATCATTGATGGTAATCTTGTATTCTCGTTGCCCCCGGTTTTGAGCAAAAGCCTTTGCCCCTAAAAAAGAAGCCAGTGCAATGACTAAAAGTTTCTGATTCATTTGTTTGTTGGTGTGTATTTTTAATTGAAATATTTTAAAAATCTAAAAGTGATTTAACGTTATACTAAAACGTTTTATTAAGCAATAATAAGCATAATATCGCAGATGAAAAATTAATTCCTTTTTTTGATAAATTAAGGCAAAAAGATCAATAATAAAATATACGAATAACAAACAGGATTGCCACGAAAAAGGGCGTTATGTGGTAGAGCAAGACAAAAGAGGAGCAGACTGCGGGACTAATTATGTAAGTCATCACCCGCAGTCCTCTCCTTATTAAGTTAAGCTTAAATCGCAGCAACTTGCAGCACCAATCAACGCTGCATGTTCTTTAAGCTCGGATATTTTTATTTCCGTGTCGATGTCGTTACCTTTTAAGGTTGCGATCAACTCGGGTGCAAAAGCACTAAAAGATTGCGCAATATTACCACCAACAATTACAGTATCTATTTTGTGTTTCTTAATAATAGGAATCAAGAACTGCGCGAGGTTATAACCAAATTCCATAAATACCCGGGTGGCAAAATGATCGGTTTCTACCATTTCCACCAATTCTTTCACGCCATCTACCGTTTTGCCGCTAAGCTGGTTAAAACGTTTTACGAACCAGCGAGTAGAAAGGTAATCTTCCGCAATTCCGTCTAAAAATTCGGAGTTCCAGAGGTCAGCATCAAAAGCTTTATCATTATAATTGAGACAAAGCGATGAGCCGAGKCCCGTACCAAGCGTTAAGCCCAGCACACTGGCATTTCCTTTGGCAGCGCCAGCAAAAACCTCACCTTGTAAAAAACCTGCTGCATCGTTTATAAAGTGAATATTCTCTACAGGGATATCCAGTCGTTTAGCCAGCTCTTCTTTTACATTGATCTGGTAAAGTGATTTAAACTTATCCTGGTCTTTAATTAATGAAATGCCTTCACTATAATTAAAAGGACCAGGCATAGCAATTCCAACATTCCGGGCACCGTTTTTAATATTTTTAAAAGCCTTATTGATGATATCGCACCATGCCGATAAAATCACTTCTTTACTCTCCTGCGAATTCACAGGGCTACGTTTGATGGAATCCTTCACCAAAGTTCTCGTTTCTAAATCCACCAATGCGGCCGTAATATGCGAGCCGCCAATATCTACACCTAATGCAACAGGCTTTTCCATTCTATATATATTTCTGTTATCTATTCTTTATAATCTGAATTAATTCGCCAAAAGTAGCAATTCAATATCTATTTACTGATTGAAAATGGCTTATCTTCTTCTAATAATCCTCTATTTAACGAAGGTTTAACATTCATCTCTAATTTTAACACCCCTCCTTTTAACAAATCGTTATGGTTTATAAAATTTTTAGTATAATTTTTACCATTTAAGCTTGCCGATTTTATATAAACATTGGCAGCATTATTGGCGGGTGCCTCAATCACGAATTTTTTGCCGTTTTCTAAATTAATAGTCGTTTTTTTAAACATTGGGCTTCCTAAAACGTACTCCCCAGTACCTGGCGTTACGCTGTAAAACCCTAGTGCGCTTAAAACATACCACGATGAAGTTTGCCCCTGGTCTTCGTCTCCAGGATAACCATTTTCTGTGGCATCGTACAGTTTATGCATCACCTTACGGGCATAAAATTGTGCTTTCCAGGGTTGGTTGGCATAATTATACAAATACACCATGTGCTGTATCGGTTGATTTCCATGTGCATATTGGCCCATATTGGCCATTACCATTTCGGTCATTTCATGGATCATCCCGCCATACGAACCCACATTTACTTTATTAGGTTCGCTGAAAACAGAATCGAGCTTGGCGATAAAATTGCTTTTCCCGCCCATCAAATTAATTAAACCTTTGGTATCTTGAAAAACCGACCATTGCCAATGCCAGGCATTTCCTTCGGTGAACGGGCCTCCCCATTCCGTTGGGTCGAAATTTGGCGACCATTTTCCCTCTGCGTTCCTACCCGTTCCTACCC
>NZ_JBFTRT010000580.1:0-3126 GCF_056399685.1 Pedobacter sp. 01N416 | reverse complement strand
ATCTTTGGTAGGTCTCTTGATCAATTTCATTTTTTATCCATTTCTCTTCGACCGTATACAGCAGTTCCTGATCTCTGACGATTTCTGATTTTTTTTCTGTCAGCCCTTTCCTGTTGTTTTCAAGCTCTTTTTCAATTTCTTTGGTTGTTATTATCCAGAATTTGAATAAAGTATTCATTTAAGTGGGTGTTTCGTTAAAAGTGGCGAAGAAACACTTTCACTAAAATACAAAGCAGGTCGACGAAACCCTGATAAGGGTAATGGATAGTTGGGCCTAATCGAATAGCCTCTTTAGCTTTTTTATCCAGACATCCCATCCATTAATAGTTATTTATTCATAGCGATATATTCTGAAGGGCTCATTTTAAAATGCTTTTGAAAATTTCGTCCGAAGCTTGTTTGTGAATTATAACCTACCATTTCGGCAATTTCATACATTTTATAGTTCTCATTCAAAAGTAATTCTGCGGCTTTTTTTAAGCGCACAATATTGATCAATTCATTCGGGCTCAAATTCGAAATATCTTTAATTTTTCTATATAAAGTCGATCGGCTCATGTTCATTATTTCTGCCAAAGATTCAACGCTTAAATCTGAATCAGTAATGTTTTTTAGAATTTCTTGGTCTAATTTATTCAGGAACTTTTCATCGATTTTACTGTTTGCAATACTTTTGATGTGTGACAGCGGTGAACTAGCATAGTAGTTCATAATTTGTTTTCTGTTTTCGATCAAATTTTCTGTCTGGACTTTCAAATAATCCATCGAAAAAGGTTTCGCAATGTAGGCATCGGCTCTCGCTCCAAGACCGTTAATTTGTGACTTCAGAGAACTTTTGGCTGTAAGTAAGATTACTGGGATATGGCTTGTTTCCAGATTTGTTTTAATTTTTTTACACAAGGTAATTCCATCCATAATTGGCATTGAAACATCACTTATTATAAGCTGAATATTTTCGTTGTGAATTATTTTTAACGCATTTTCGCCATTATCAGCTTTTAAAACGGTGTAAAGCTGAGATAATTCTGTCGAAATAAAATTCAATAAATCTTCATTGTCCTCTACAACTAAAATTTGTGTTTTCTCATGTTTGCTTTCAATTTCGGCAATAGTTAATTCCTGCTTATTTTCTTCTTTTTCGGATTCACTGTAAAGCATAAATTCTTCTTTCTGATGAAGTGGAACTACAAGTTCAAAAACATTGAGGGTTGAATTTGAAATTAATTGCAGATTTCCGTTATGTAGTTGTGTTAACGAATGTGCAAGCGAGAGCCCAATTCCGGTTCCCGAAATTGCACTCATAGTATTGACCCTAAAAAACGGCTCAAAAATTTTATCTTTTAAATGATATGGAATCAAATTTCCATCATTTTTCACGATTAAAATCAGTTTGGATTCATCTCTAAAAAGCACAATTGAAACTTTGTCTTTTGAATATTTAATAGCATTACTAATCAAATTACTCAGGATTTTTTCGAAAGCTTCTTTGTCAACAAACGCATAAATGTCTTTTTGGCTCAGTTCCAATTCAAATTCAATGCCTCTTTCTTCAATTAATTGGCTGAATCTCAAATGTAATTTTCTAACAATTGAAGAAATATTTGTTTGTACAAAAGTGAGTTTTAGTCCGCCGATTTCAGATTTTCTAAAATCTAATAATTCGTTGACTAATTTTAACAATCGCAACGTATTTTTCTTCATTATAGAAAGATTTTGAGGAACTTCTGGTAATTTGTGCTCCATTGTCAAAAGTTTTTCCAAAGGGCTTTTTATCAGCGTTAGTGGCGTTCTAATTTCGTGTGCAACATTCGTGAAAAAATCAATTTTTGCCTGATAGATTTCTTTCTCTTTTTCGTCGTTTAAATGTTTTATTTTTCGGTTATTTTTAATTTCAGTTAGGTTTTGCGAATAACGGATAATGTAATAAAGGGAACCGCAAATTAGGAGAAAATAGAAAAAATAGGCATAAGAACTTGCCCAAAATGGAGGTAAAATTTTAATTTTTAATGCAACTTCTTTGCTCCAAATACCAAAACTATTTAACGATTTTACTTTAAAAACATAATTGCCGGGCCTGAGTTCTGTAAAGAAAACTTTATTGTTGTGCCCAAGATAAACCCAGTCATTATTTACGTTTTCAAGCTTGTACCAATATTCTGTAAGCTCTGCAGCCGTATAATTTAACGACGCAAATTCAAGATTAAACGATGATTGATTGTTGTTTAATTTTAATTCATCAATATGCGAAATAGATTGTTTTATAGGAGAATCATTTTTATTGGCATCAATATCTTTATTGTTGATTTGAAGATTGGTAATATAAATTGAAGGTGAGTATTTATTTTTTGTAAAATTATTTGGATTGAAACTAATCATTCCATTTAGATTTCCAAAATACATGTCACCGTTTGTATCTTTAAAAGCAGATGCATAATTAAACTGATCACTCAACAAACCATTTGGCCTTGTATAAATCTTAATACTTTTATGATCTGAACCAAATTTCACCAGACCTTTAGAAGTTGTTATCCATAAATTTTTAGCATCATCTTCTACAATTGCATACACTACGTTGCTCGGAAATCCGTTTTCAGTCGTAAATCTTTTAAAAGTTCTTGTTTTTTTATCGAATAAATTCAATCCATTTTCAGTGGCGAACCATAAATTTGTAGAACTGTCTTCAAAAATATAATTGATGGAATTATCGCTGATTCCATTTGCGTTTTTATAATGATAAACAAAGACCTCTTTCTTTTTGGTATTCGGATTGTAGTAAAACAAGCCATCACGAGAACTCCCAGCCCATAAATTTCCATCGATATCTTCTAGGTAAGTGGTATAAAATATTGTTTCAGGAAATGTTTTTATGGACTCAAAATTGTCTTTTGGTTCATTATACAAATAAAGTCCTAAATTGGTAATCACAATCAGTTCCTTTTTTTTGGTTTCATAAAATGAGAAAATAAAATTACTGTGTAATCCCGAAGATGGATCATTAGCACTATAATGTTTTATAACCTTGCCTGAATTTCTATCTAAAATATCAAAGCCATACTCAAATGTTCCGACCCAAATTTTGTCTTTTCTAGACATTAAAGCGTGAATGTTGTAGTAGGAGTAGTAGGA
>NZ_JBFTRT010000579.1:0-5007 GCF_056399685.1 Pedobacter sp. 01N416 | reverse complement strand
AGAATATATAGAAAAACCAAAAGCAAACTATACCTCTGCAATGCTATCTATAGGTATATTATTTTTTATTTTTGGCTTTATCACTTGGATAAATGGAGTTTTAATTCCATTTCTACGAATCGCTTGCGAGCTTACCGAGACAGAGGCTTACTTTGTAACCTTTGCTTTTTATATTGCCTATACCGTAATGGCCATACCATCTGGCAAGATGTTAAAAAGAACAGGTATGGTTAGTGGTATGCGCATAGGTTTATACTGTATGGCAGTAGGTTCAGTTGTATTTATTCCTGCTGCTATTAACAGATCATTTATACTTTTTCTAGCCGGACTATTTATTACGGGTACTGGATTAACTATTTTGCAGATTGCTGTAAATCCTTATGTAACCATCTTAGGCCCTGCCGAAAGTGCAGCCAAAAGAATTAGTATTATGGGTCTGTGCAATAAGTTCGCAGGAATATTGGCTCCCTTGATATTAGGTAGTATTTTATTAGGTAAATCGAATACAATTGTGGCTAATATAGCTACAGTGTCTGCTTCGCATAAAATACAAATGTTAGATGATTTGGGCAGATCTATAATAATACCTTATGTTATTATAACGGTTGCATTATTGTTACTGGGGTATTTATTGAAATACGTAAGTCTACCACAAATAGATGAAGAAGAGACTAACCGGTCATCGGCAATAATTGCGAAAAAATATACTGGACAGATAACTGCGGGTTTTGTAGCCGTATTTTGCGCAGTTGGTGTAGAAGTAATGGCTGGGGACACCATTAGTAACTATGGCTTATATCATGGTTTTTCCCTAAGTATGGCTAAAAACCTTACCTCATATACCTTAAGTGGTATGCTTATTGGTTATTTGCTTGGGATCATATTAATACCAAAGTATTTAAAACAAGAACTTTCCTTTTTGATTTCTGCTGTATCTGGAGCCCTCATTACTGTTTTAATTATTATCCTGCCTAAAGAAATATCTGTATTTTTATTAGCAGCCTTAGGTGTTGTCAATGCCTTACTCTGGCCTGCTATTTGGCCTACTGCTTTAAGAGGGTTAAGTGTTTTACAGATAAAAAGAGCGTCGGCTATATTAATTATGGGCATTGCTGGTGGTGCTATAATACCACTTGCCTATGGTTATTTGCTGCATTTTTCCAACAACCAGTTATCCTATATCATTCTTTTACCTTGTTACCTGTATCTAATTGCATATAGCGTTAAACCGGTTCGTCATCCCAACTTTTGGTAATTAAATTTGAAAACTGTTTAACAGATAAGGGCAGTTATGAAATTGGCGAAAGCGTTAAACTTTCCTGTACAATCAATAATTCTGGCGAAAAGCCAATTAATCTGAAAACAGTTAAGGTTAAAATTAGAAACATATCAAAAGATAAATCTTTTTTTACAGAGACCAGTTTGCCGAGCGGTATAACAATTAATACTGCAAAACAATATGCCGTAACCAACCTGCCGATATGGACTGTGCCAAACGATGCCAGTACCGATGCCTATGGCGTATACCTGGTTTATCACGATGAAAACGGAAAGGAAAAAGTGCTTTATCAAACATTTTTTAGGGTAGTTAACTCTAAAATTTTAACCGTTTATAATATTACAGAAAATAGCTATAAAGGTTTAAATATGTACGCTTTGGATGGCGGAATGAGTGCTGAATATGTTGTAGAAAAATCAATAGAAAACCTAAGTGGCGGAATTTCGCATTCTTGGCTAGTAAACGGCCCAGGTTCTGGCCCTAATCCTGTTTATGCAACTCCTCAGTTTTTACAAAACTCGGTAATCAAAACGGTTGATTCCTATAACAAGTTTTTAGGAGAAAATACTACTTTCGAAACGGTAATTCTGTCAACAGGTTTTCCGGCAATACCAAATATAAGTAATGTATTAAAAGCTCCTGTTTTGCCCCTTCATTTTTTGGTAACAACCAATAATATCAAAGAGATAGAAACCATATTAAGTTATTCAAATAATAATGGTTATCCATCTTACAGTACGCTGGGCTACGATCATTCGGTACCTGATGCCGTTGCGTGGGTTAAATTGTTAGATCTGCCTAAAGAGTACATCACTTTTTTGCAACAACACCATGTAAAGAATATAGTTATAATGGGTTCTACTGGAGTAACTGGTGGCGAAACAAAGGCAAAACAAGTTCTGGATAATGTAAATGGAAAATACAAACCAGGTAGTATTTATATCTTGTATCCGGGCAACAGCGCAGATGATGTAAAAACTTTACAGCAAAAAATTAGAGATTATAATGATTTTACCTTACAGACTGACTATACCTATATTTCTGATTGGGAAAGCGGTGTAATAGAAGATCAGATAAAAAACATTACCAGCAACAAGAATATAATAGGTATTTCAAGTTACGCCATAACATCTCCAGACTTATTGGATATGTATAATTTGGGCACAACATCTACCTTAGCCTATTTCAAAAAGAATAATTTAACACCAACTGGTGTGGCAATAAATCCTTATTTGATTGCACACCCAGCTTACGAAGTTTATAAAGGCTACATTCCTTTGCACTATTGGCAACTGGTGCCACCACAAAGTACAGTTGATAGGATTAAAACTATTGTAAATAAGGCAGTGTCTGATTATTATCCAGAACTCAAATTTAGTCAGTTTAATATGTGGGTAAATTCGAGTAATAATTTTGGGGCAGCTGCCGCAGCTGGTAACCTTATCACTAGCCTCAAGGCAAATGGCTTTAACAATATCAAAGAAAATGATTACAGTAAAGATGAAATTTGGGATCCAAGTGATGGCTTGTATGCACCTAATGAGGTAATTGTTAATGAATTGGTTAATAACGGTACCTTAAGCCAGTTTCAAGCAGCAGTAAAAGCCTTAAAACCACTTTCTTTAAATGAGCTTGCACAAGTAGCTCAAAAATTTCCACAAATATCTATTTCTAAACTAAATTAAGAACTTGTAAATCAATGAAATTAATTGCCGATAGTGGTTCTACAAAAACGAATTGGTGCCTTATTACCAATAACAGTCATAAGTTTTATTTTGATACAGAAGGTTACAATCCATTTTATGTAAACAGTGAATATATAATAAATTCAATCAATGAGAATTTACCTGATACAATTTTGCGGGATGAAGTAATGGAAATTAGTTTCTATGGCGCTGGCTGCGAAATTCACAAAATAGAGTTGATAAAAAATGCAATGCAACAGGTTTTTAATAATGCTATGATAACTGTAGACACAGATTTATTGGCTACAGCCAGAGCACTACTTGGCAATGAACCAGGCTTTGCAGCCATATTGGGAACAGGAACAAATACATGCTTATACGATGGAAAATCGATAACCACCAATATAGATTCTCTCGGTTTTCTATTGGGGGATGAAGGTAGCGGCGGTGTTATTGGAAAGAAAATAATCACAGATTATATAAGAGGAGAAATGGACGAACAAACCAACTATTTATTTTATAGCACCTATAAAATAACACCTGAAAAACTTTTAGAAAACCTCTATTCAGAACCACTTTATAACAGGTTCTGTGCTAGCTATTGTAAATTTTTAAGCCTTGAGACCATAAACCCAGATTATAGGCGTCATGTTGTACTCCAGGTTTTTAATGCCTTTTTTAAAAATCTAGTAAGTAGGTATAAGAATTATAATGCTTATACATTCAATTGCGCAGGTTCGGTTGGTTTTCAGTTTAAAGATATTCTGATAGAGGTTGCTGAAACGTTTGGTATGGAAGTTAAATTAATCACAAAATCAGTAATTACTAATCTTGCTGATTATCACCTTCATAAACAAATTAAATAGCAGGGAATACTTCTATCATGGCAAGATTAAATTTATTAAAAGAAACGCGGTTTGAAAAGCTTCCGGTTACAGTTTTTAATAACCCTAAAGAAGCATCATTAAATGTAGCAAACCGGATTGCTCAAATTATTAAAGGAAAACAAGCTGCTGGCAAAAAAGCGGTACTAGGTTTGGCCACAGGTGCCACTCCTGTAGCAGTGAGACGCCGTAAATAATGGAATTGTAGCAGGTCTTCAAAATCATTACATCGAAACGGGCTTATACGCGGCGTTATGATTTTGCATATGGGACCAAAGGGAACCACTTTGAGATGCAATTGGCAATCACCTTGAATTAAAACAACCAAATGGCTCCCGACCGTTTAAGAACGTGGCGGAATAAAGAGGATCCGTCCAGGCTCCAAAAACAGTTGGGCTGAAGAGCAAGAAGGAAACTCGCCGCGCTCAGCGTAAAAACAGAATAGCCTATCGGAGATTCAATGCCAAATGAGAGGGCCATACAAAGCGCAAAGCATAAGCTCAACAGTCCGCTCCCCATCGCAGCAGCCCGAGTAAACAAACCGGCCAGTAAGAGCAGTCCGAATAATCCTTCCAAAATGGTGGCAATTACCGCAAGTACCGGCACAAGGTGATGCGGAAGCATCGACATCACCTCCCCTGCGTACTTCATAAAATGATCCCAATCGACGGCTCTTCGGGATCATCGGGTGGTGGCGGAGGAAACACCTACACATCATCTCCCCCTGCCCCATCGAACCTTCCGGGAGAGGACAAAAACCCTGTCAATCCCAGAGAGATGATGGAATGTTTTTCAAAGATCCCAAGTACAAATGCAGCATTTGTAGTAAGGGTGTATGTTGTTGAACCGCAGCCTGGAACCTCTTTTAATGTCGGCGCTAACAGTTTCGGCCATGTGGCTATTTCTTTGAGCAAAACAAGTGGAGCCACAACCATCACACAAGCTGTCGGATTTTACCCTACCGGAACAGGAATGGATAAACTGTCCTCTAAATCGCAAATTCTTGACAACGGTGGTCCATACCTTTTTTTTCAAATAAAGTAACTGGCCAACAATATCAAATCGAGAGAAATGTTTTTGTGTATCCGTTAAAGGTTCTAAAATCCCTACAATGAGATTTGATAAAATCAATGGCACTTTTTTGTCAATAAATAAATTT
>NZ_JBFTRT010000578.1:0-3144 GCF_056399685.1 Pedobacter sp. 01N416 | reverse complement strand
GTGTATAAATGACAAATTAACGGGTAAATTAAGACTGATTGGTAAGAAATCCCCCTTTTTTTGAATAAAATAGATCTTGTATTTATTTCCTGGTCTATTTTTGCTGATTTATCAAATGCATCAGCAGCCTTTAATATTTTCATGCCTTCAGCAAGATTTTAAACAATAAAATTAAAAATAACGCAGACTATGTTTTATATTCTTTTGTTTTCTACTGATCGGATCCTGCTTAGCGTTTCCAGTCTTAGGCCAAGGAACGAAGCAACATACCGGAGCGGTACACGGTTAATCATCCAGGGGAAAGCCCATAGCAGGTGTTTATAGCGGCCCGTCGCAGAGGGAATCTGGCAGATAAAGCCCCTGTTATACGCTCCYCTATAATGAAGCTCCATGATCTTTCTGCCAATAATGTTTGCCTCTGCAAAATTTTTATAAAGCATAGTCGTGAGTTCATGAGGTATGGCAATCAGCTCTACATCCTCTATTGCCTGGAGGTATTCGTCTGATTCTTCTTCAGTCCATAGATTGCGAATGGTCCCTACAATTTCGTTTTCCTGACAGATCCAGGAAGTGATCTCTGTTCCCGAGTCCTTATAGAACCCCCTTACTACTCCTTTTAAAATCAGGTAAAGATATCTATTACGGTCTATCGGAGAGATAATATATCTGTTCTTGCGGAAACTCACAGGAAAGGTGTGGCTATCGATAAGTGCCTCCATTTCAACAGTTAGGGGGTGAAAACTATTGTATAGGGCAATAAGTGGGGAAGCGCCGTTATAGGAGTCCCATTTGTTGTTTTCCTGCGCACCGGCCATGATTCTTTAGTTTAGCTTTTCAGATAAGATAAAAATAATTAAAAGACCAAACTTTTCAAATTTTCGTTGCTCCAGATTAATTGCATTGTCTTTTGATCTCAAGTAACAGTTGTCGGGAAAATTCAGCTGATCATAATAGTCCTCATCAAATACCGGGCCGTTAAGCTATATCACGGCTCATCAATATAAATTTTGGCGAAGATTAAAATGGCCTGTTTTTGTGGTAATTATTTGTTTTTGGCACTTAGCGATGTGCGTAAAGCGCCCGATAGGGCAAGCATTTCACATACTTTATCATTCCAGTCTATCAGTGCATCCTCAGGAGAGGTTCCAAGACCTGAAACATCGTGTTCCTCTTCAAAGGATAATACGGCATAATAACAATCACCGTCTTGATAAACGGAGGGTTTAAACTGCATTACAAATGTTGGTAACCTGTATTTGTTATAATCAAAATCTACCAGTTTTCCTGGGATCGTTCTGGCTTGCTGTTTCATAGCTTGCTATTTGTCGAAACTTTTTTGTTTACCTGTTTTCTGCCTAGGGTAGGCAAATGCATTTGTAAATTAGTCAATCAATGTTTCCTCAAGGTTAGCAGGTTATTGTTTGTTTGTTAAGTGTTTGGTGGAGCGTGCATCGACAAAAAAAAATACATGGTATGCTTTTCCTAAGATAAGGGTTCCCATTTGCCCAGAATCAATTTTTCGGGGATGTGTAGGCCGGTGTTTTAATATTGATGTTTTGAGCGATACGGTCAATGAATAAAGATATTTTTTTCCTCTTAATCTTTTTGGCTCAAAAACAGTCAAATCCTATCTATACCAATCTAACTATGAAGGTTGAAAAGAAAACTTTAAAAACATCAGATAAAACCGGTAATGAGGCGGGTGAAAATGTCTTTCCCAAAAGAATGATACTTTTTATCCTCGTGTTAAGTGCAATACTAATGATCTTGGTTTTGTTTAAAGATTAACTGGGGTTGAAATGTTTTTCTGTTATTTAGCTGTTTGGCTTCCTCTGAGCACGATTATTAATTTATGTTTAGATTGGTTTTTCAGGATTCAGAGCACGGCTGGTCGATCTTGCAGGTAAAAGATTAATTTTCCGCCTTGCACCAGCAATTGGTGTTTAATTTGGTTTTGGGTAAAAGGCTTTCCATTTAAACTGATTTTTGAAATGTAAATAGAATTTTTGCTCTTTTTAATGGCTGTTATAACTAATTTTTTGCCATTTCTGAAAGATATTGTAGCCTCTTTAAACAAAGGACTGGTGAGTTGATAGTTTCCTGAAACAGGATCTACCGGATAAAAGCCAAGTGCTGCAAATACATACCATGCCGACATTTGCCCCGCATCGTCGTTGCCACTTAAACCACCAGCGCCTTCCCCATACTCTTCAGCCAAAATGCGTGATACTTGCATCTGGGTTTTCCATGGAGAAGAAGTGTAGTTGTATAAAAATGGAATCTGGTGCCCAGGTTCATTCCCATGCCAATATTCTTTTTTATTAAAGAGCGAATCCAGTTCGTTTTCGAGATTTTTACGCCCACCCATCAACTTGATCAGTCCGGGCATATCATGCGGAACATAAAAAGTATATTGTCTTGGGGTTCCTTCTGTAATATAAGGTTCGCGGTGATCGGGATAAAAAGGCTTGTACCAGTTGCCATTGGCAAAACGCCCTCTAACCATTCCAACATTGGGATCAAAAACATGTTGGTAATTAAGCGATCGTTTTGATAGCTCCCGGTAATCGGCTTCTTTGCCCAAATCTTTCGCGATACTTGCGAGGGCATAATCATCGTATGCATACTCTAAGGTTCTACTTACCTGTTCCTTTTTATGAAAAGCGTTTGGGATACTGTCTTCTAATGGAATATAGCCATACTTTAAATAACTGTTAATTCCACGCCGGCCTTTTCCATTCAGATAATCGACAGAATCGGGCATTTGAAAGGCATTTTGCCTCATCAATCGGTAAGCTTCATTAATATCATAATTGCGGATCCCCTTATTATATGCCGAAGCGATGAAAGCAGTAGCATGATCGCCGATCATGGCGGCAGTATAACTGTTCCAGCAAGGGAAAATAGGCATCCAACCACCTTGCTGACCTTTTAATATCATCGAATTAACCAGGCTATTAGCTAAGTTGGGATTCAATAGTTCAATTAAAGGTAATTGCGCGCGGTAAATATCCCACATCGAAAAATCATCGTAATAATTGCCTTTATTTATTGTTTTGTTCTGATAATTTCCATCAAATTGCGGATATTTCCCATCTACATCATTGTATAGCCTGGGATGTTGCATGGCATGATAGAGGGCCG
>NZ_JBFTRT010000577.1:0-4494 GCF_056399685.1 Pedobacter sp. 01N416 | reverse complement strand
TTGCTGTACAAACCCTTCGGTATTAAACCCGGTAGAGCGGAATAGCCCACAGCGAAGCGAGGACTATAAGCGATAACGGGACTGTTGTTTCAGAAGAACCTGTGTACGCCCATTTTCAAATTATTAAACAAGAAGTTTTATATATAAACTAAGACTCTGGTCTTCGGATTTCGGACTCCCTTTTATAACTCCTAAACCAGCTCCAAATTTTCATTTGTATTACACCTAAAAAAGCTTCCCTAAAAATACGGGTACTCATTTTTGATGTTCCTTCGGTACGGTCGGTGAAGATGATTGGAACTTCGACCACTTTGAAGCCAAATTTAATGGCGGTGAATTTCATTTCGATCTGAAACGCATAACCAACAAACTTAATTTTATTTAGTGGAATGGTTTCTAAGACAATTTTGCGGTAACATTTAAATCCGGCAGTAGCATCCTGAATGTTTATACGGGTAATCATACGTACATACATTGAAGCAAAATACGACATTAAAACCCTGCCCATTGGCCAATTTACCACATTTACACCCTTAACATACCTAGAGCCAATGGCTACATCAGCACCGTTTACACAGGCTTCGCGTAAGCGTGAGAGATCATCGGGGTTGTGCGAGAAATAGGCGAACCATCATCAATAATTAAAACATGAAAACGCTGTGTTAAAGAAAAAACCTTTCTAATGATTTTTTCGATATTTTCCTTCTCGTTGTAGGTGGGAATGATGACTAAACTATCTGACACGTTTGTTGTGGTTTTTAATAATGTAAGCTTCCTGTGTTTATATATTTATTACACTTTGCTTTTAGACTGCGAAAGTAAATATTTAATATGAAACCTTTATGAATTTTCATTAATAACCAATGATTCCTATTCTTGAACTTGTTTTATTAATAGTTTTATTGTTTTTAAAACTTGTCAGTCTGAGCGTAGTCGAAGACCTTGCCTAAATATTTTCAGCTGATTTCGCGGATCAATGCAGATTATCTTTCAAAATTTTCTGTTGGTCCGGATTTGTAATCCGGATCGTTGTCCTCCAGTTTTGTAATCTGGTTTAGCAGTTTTGCAAGGATTACAAATCCTAAGTTCATAAGACGGGATTTCAAATCCCGACTAGCTCTTGAAGTTGTTTTTAGCTTTTGCGGCTCAAACCAATATTCCTAAACCCGATCGGCGTGTAAAGCCCGAAGACTGAAGCATGAGGGCGAGGACTTGGAACAAGAGCGGGACAGCAGGCCTCCAAGAACCACTGTCCTTTCATTTCCAAATCTTACAGTATATCAATAAATAATCGTTTTATAGATTTCTTCCCGAACATTCGGGATCGAAATGACGATCCCTTTCTTACCTCACCTCTTGCATTAACTTTTTAACCAGTTGCGAGAAAATAATCAGCGCCAAACCCGCAATTAATGAATATAAAGCCAATGCTTTATAACCTTCGGTATAAGCCATTAATTTAGTTGGCAACGATGCATTATCAATACTCGACATTTCTGCGCCTAATTTTCCGGCAGCCAATTGTCCGAAAGCACTTGATAAAAACCAAAGGCCCATCATCATCCCGAACATTTTCTTTGGCGAAAGTTTAGTAATGATCGACATACCTATCGGGCCCAAACAAAGTTCGCCAAGGGTTAATAATAAATAGGCTAATGTAAATATATTTAACGAGCTAATGCCCTGTACATTGGCGAAGAACCTGGTGGCGTAAAACACGTAGAAACTCAAAGCCAGTAAAAGGAAGCCGATTCCGAATTTTACAACCGTGTTCGGTTCTATTTTACGTTTGTATAAACCTAACCACAAAATACCAACAATCGGACTAAAAACAATAACAAAGAACGAGTTAACGCTATTGTTTACCACATTCGGATCGATATTGAAAAAGAGGATTTTATGATCAAGATTGTCCTTCGCAAATAGCGATAATGAACCGCCACTCTGCTCAGATATGGCCATAAAAATGAAATAACAGAAGATAAAAACAAAAGCTGCCAGTAGTTTATACTGCGCTTTTTTATCTTTTATTTTAAAGGTTTCATACAAGAAATAAACCAGGGCAATAATGCCTATCGTGTACATGAAATAATCGGTAAAAGCCGTATTTTTTACCATGATATAAATCAGTGGAATACAAAGTATCGACCCTATGTAAACGACTATTTCCCATAACTGCTGTTTCGATTTTTTAAGATGCAGCAAAGGCGAATTCCCGATCGGGCCTAAATGTTTTTTTGTGAAAATGAATGTGCCCAAACCGAACATCATTACCAGTGCAGCAGACAAGAAACATAGGTGCCAACTGTAATACTTGCCAAGATAAATACACATGGCACCGCCCAATAATCCACCTACATTAATCCCTGCATAGAAAAGTCCATAACCCGCATCTCTGCGGTTGTCTTTCTCGTGGTATAATTCGCCAACCATTGATGAAACATTGGGTTTAAAGAAACCTGTTCCGATAATGGATAAGGTAATTCCAACATAAAACAGATCATGAGGAGAGAAGGCTAGGATTAAATTCCCGATAATCATCAATGATCCGCCCCAAAAAAGAGATTTTCTGAAACCTAAAATCTTATCGGCAAAAATACCACCTATAAAAGTAAAGGCATAAACAAAGGCTTGTATAGCACCGTACTGTAGGTTCGATTTTTGATCGCTTAAACCCAGTTGCTCAACCATAAAGAAAGCCAATACCCCGCGCATGCCGTAAAAACAGAAACGCTCCCACATTTCTACCAACGATAAATGCCAGAGCTGTTTCGGGTACTTTCCCTCAAAATTTTGAATATCTTCTATTGAAACTGTTTTTTCCATTAAATAGGTTTAAAAATTAAAAGCCCGATGGAGATCGGGCTTTATGTTAAATTTATTTTTTGATTAGTGAACGCCGTGCATCCATTTACGCAATATCGGACTTATAGCAAACATAATTAAGCCTGCAACAATAGGGATAATAGTAAATATTAAGAAGAAAATCGAAATGGAGTATTCTGAACTTATTTTGTCGATTAAGCCACCGGTAGTACCCGCTAACCAGTTACCAATCGCTGTACAGGTAAACCATACACCGAACATTAAACCTACCACTTTGGCCGGAGCTAATTTACTAACGTAAGATAATCCAACAGGCGAAACACATAATTCCCCAACGGTATGGAAGAAGTAAGCGAAAATTAACCAAAACATACTTACCTGTGCAGATGTAGCACCTTTTGCAATGTCCATACCTCCATAAGCCAATCCTGCGAAACCTACACCTACAAAAATTAAACCGAGTCCAAATTTTACAGGCCCACTTGGGTTAAATTTAGTTTCCCATATTTTAGACACAAATGGTGCAAGGGAAACAATAAAGAATGAATTTAAAATTCCAAACCATGAGGCAGGAACTTCTGTATTTAAAGCGGTAAATTCTTTTTCTACCTTCCAAATGGCTAATCCCCAGATGATTATGAAGCTTATTGCTGTGAAAATTATTGTGGCGGGATATTTTTTTGCGATTTTTGCCGCCAGGCTTAATAAAACAACAGTTACCGCAATGAGTGGGAAAATAGTAAGTATTGCATCAACCCATTTAAAAATTGTACTGGCATTTCCTGTCAAATTTCTCAGTGTATAATCTTTAGCAAAAATGGTCATTGAGCCGCCTGCCTGTTCAAATACCATCCAAAAGAAAATGGTAAAAATTGAAAATACAGCAACTACAGCTAGTTTTATTTACAGCAGCACCTAAAACACCAAAGATTTTCTGTCCGAAGTAAAACTGAAGCATTCCGAAAAACATAAATACCCCTGCTAATCCAAAACCCCAATGCCAACCCACTTTTTCGCCGATATAACCGCACATTAACATTCCTAAAAAGGCTCCAGAGTTAATGCCCATGTAAAAGATGGTGTAAGCAGCGTCTTTTTTATCGCTTGTAGATGGGTAAAGTTTTCCTACGATAGAAGAAATATTTGGTTTGAATAGTCCGTTTCCAGTAATTAATAAAAATAATCCCAAATAAAAGAAATTGGTATTTGAACCTTCTAACGCCATTGATATGTGTCCAATGGTCATAATTAAAGCGCCTAAGATAACAGCTTTCCTGTATCCGGTCAGTCGATCGGCAATTAAGCCACCAATTATTGGCGTTAAATATACTAAACCTGTGTACCACGCGTAGAGTTGTAAAGCCTCTGGCCTTGTCCAGTGCCAGCCACCTTTACTTATTTCGCTTACTAAGAATAAAACAAGTAATGATCTCATTCCATAGTAGCTAAATCTTTCCCACATTTCTGTGAAAAATAGCACAAAGAGGCCTACCGGGTGGCTAAATAATTTTTCTTTGGATACATTGTTACTGTCTAAGTGGAGATCTAGTTCCTTGCTATGGTCAATACTAATGGTTTCATTAGATGTTTGCATAAAACATTTGTTGGTTTTAGTTTATGAATTCAGAATTTGTGTGTTGTTTAAGCCAGTTAAGCAGGGCGCAATAT
>NZ_JBFTRT010000576.1:0-3168 GCF_056399685.1 Pedobacter sp. 01N416 | reverse complement strand
GGTAAGGGTATGCCCAGGCACTTGGTCCTTGATTAACCGCTTCCGGGTCGATAAACTTCTTGATTGAAGAAAACTCATATAAGTTTTCTCCTGTAACAAATACACGAAGACGGTTTACATGGAATTTTTTGGTCCATTGAACCGGTAGCGTATAACCAAGCGATACATTTTTGATTCTCAGGTAAGCACCATTTAGCAAATATTTAGTTTGGGGGATATCTAAACCCGATCCATAATTGGCATCAGCAAGCCACGATTGCAATACCGGGTATTGCGAATCGGTATTGGCATCAGCAAGTCCGGCAGCAATATATGACGCAGAGTGTTTAGCCCTTTGTTCTGGCGAATCAGCTGTTCCACGGTAAAAATCAAGGTTCCAAGGGTAAACGTTAGCATATGGCTGTTGATAAGGACCCCAGAAAAGGTAATGGTGCGGATAAAAATCTCTTTTTAATACGCCTTGCAAAAACACAGAAAGATCGAATCCACCCCAATCCATATTCAGGTTGGCACCAATGGTATAACGGTCAGAGCTGTTTCCAATGATTTTTAAATCTTTTGGATCGTTTGAACTCAGTCCTTTTTCTATTTTTTTGTTCCCGTCAAGATCTACATATTTTGGCCATCCCTCAACAATAGAAAGGGCTCCCCAAGGTATAAGTGCAGATTCATCTAAAGCGGCAATTTCCGCTTTATTACGGAAAACGCCATCATTCTGTAGTCCCCAAATTTCTCCAAGAACTTGTCCTTCGCGGTAATTTGAAAATAGGTTCTGATCATTTTTGAACTTGGTAATTTTGGCTTTAGAATCGGCCAGGAATACTTTTGCATCAAAGCTGAAAGGTTTTGAACCGAGATCAAACCTGTCTCTATAGGTTACCGAAAGTTCCCATCCTTTGGTGCGTAGATCGGCTGAATTCTGACGTGGTACACCGGTACCCAACACACCTGGTAGTTCTTGTCCTGCAGTAAGCATGCCTTTGGTATCGCGGATATAATAATCGAAAGTTAAAGAAAGTTTATCATTCAATAGGCCAATATCGGTACCCATATTCAAGGTAGAAACCCTTTCCCATGTATAGGTTTGAGGATCAACGCTTAGTCCCGGAGCCCCATTAATTACCTGGTTCTGCCCATTGCCACCAATTAAATAACCTGAAGTGCCTGGTACAAGAGATTGGATATAGCCAAAATCGCCCACATTCTGATTTCCAAGATCGCCATATGAGGTACGTAATTTGAAGGTAGATATTGCAGGTGAAAGTGACTTAAAGAAATCTTCGCCACTCACTATCCAGGCAAGCGATGCCGAAGGGAAAAATCCCCAGCGTCTGTCAATCGGAAAACGTGATGAACCATCATACCTTCCGGTAGCCTCCAGGATGTACCTGTTTTTGTAGGTGTAATTTAATCTCGAAAACGCACTATTGGTTGCATAAGCCGAATAGCCCGCACTGGCTGTAGCCGTACCGCTGGTAAGCGATAAATATGGCAGAGAAGAAGAAATAAGGATATCTTTACTTGCGTTTACAGTAGAATAGCTATAATCTTCGCTATTAAAACCTACCATTGCACTGAAGAAATGATCGCCTAGCGTTTTTTTATACGTGCTATATATATTAAATGCATTGTTATACAGGTAGCCATTGTTTTCGGTTACTGAACCGTTTCCACCTTCTTCGCGGATATCATTTGGGCCATAGCCAATTTTGTATTTTTTACTATCGTTATGTGTTTTCCAAAGCTCGCGTTTAAAAGATGCATCAGCATTTACCTGAAGATCGCCTTTTAAAAATAAGGCTGTAGCACTGGTAATGTTCTGGAAACCAAACATGTTTTGAAGGTTGTTCCCTCCATCAACAAGTTTTGCAGCCAATTTACCAGCAGCGGTATTTGCCCAGGTACCATCAGGGTTTTTAGCCACATCGGTAGGCATGAGGTAATACAGATCGGTAATGTTTCCGTTGGGAAGTGCTCTTTTGGTCTGATAAATATTCAGGTTATTATCAACTTTAAGCCACGAAAGCGGAGAAAAACCCACTTTTGACCTTAGTCCATAACGGTCCCAATAATCGGCAGTAAGTTTGTTTAGTCCGTTATCTCTGCTGTAATCTGCTGAAAGGTAATAGGTTAATGGTTTTTCGTTTACGGCAGCTCCACCAGAAAAGGTAAGGGTATGGCTTTTAGATAAACTCGAGTTATTGAAAAAGTAATTGTACCAATCGTTGCTACCCATATAGGCCCATTTGGTAGGATCGGTTGGGTTTAACCGGGTATCGGCTATGGAAGGATTATCTGACCGTTCCTTTGCCCAGCGGTAATACTCATCGTTATAATTCACATAATCCCATGGGGTATTATCCGTAGAGGTTTCCAAAACCCTCGAAAAAATATAAGGATCGGTTACTGGTTTAGGTAATAGGGTTGGTTTTCCCCAAGATTGCGGGTATTGTAGCTAATTACATTATTGCCTGCAGCACCTTGTTTAGTGGTAATCAAAATTACGCCAAATGCGGCACGTGCTCCATAAATGGCTGCCGATGCCGCATCACGCAATATTGTAAACGAAGTGATATCAGAAGGGGTTAAGCGTAACATATCGTCATTGCTTGTAGCAGGAATACCATCAATAACAATTAATGGCGAGCCACCGTTAATAGAAGTATATCCCCTGATGTTGATGTTGGGTACACTGCCCGGCGCACCACCTGCATAAGTGATATTCAACCCAGGACTGATACCCTGTAAACCCTGCAATACGTTGGTTACCGGTCTCGATTCGAGCTGCTTGCCAGAGATCTGATCAATTGCGCCGGCAACATTGATTTTTTTCTTGGTTCCAAACCCAACTACCACTACCTCATCGAGGTTGGCAAAGTCAGGAGATAGAGAAACGTCGATTTTTGTTCTTCCAGCAACGGCAATTTCCTGCTGCTTGTAGCCGATGTAGGAAAAAATAAGGGTGGCATTAGGTTTTACACTGCTTAAGGTGTAAACACCACTACTGTTGGTAGCGATGTGCAGGTTTGTGCCTTTTACAGTAATGTTTACGGCAGGGAGCGTTTCGCCCGTCTTTGCGTCAGAGACCACACCTTTAATRGCGATCCCTTGAGCAAAGCCACTAGCGGATAGGATCAACAGCGTGAACATCCAGAATAGCTTTTTTTT
>NZ_JBFTRT010000575.1:0-3881 GCF_056399685.1 Pedobacter sp. 01N416 | reverse complement strand
CAATATTCCACCGTTTTTAACATATACACATTATAGTCCTGATCTAGGTTCAATAAGTATGTTTCCAGGTCTGTTGATCAGTGGTATTGGAAGCCCATATTACCATACTTATAAAACAGCCGTAGAACTCACTCCGGTTGGAAGGGAAGATTTTGGATTGTTTGAAGGACCTACGGTAGGTTATGGTACTGTCTATGAGATTGAAGACGGAATCGGGGTAACCACCTACCAATATCAAAATGAAAGCGGCTCGAATGAAACGCTCACCCATGAAGTGAAGACTATAAATAATTTCGGTTATTGGGGGCAAATCGGACTTGGAGACTTTTGGCCTCTGGGGCCTTTTCCACAGGAAACATGGAAAAGAGGTAGCCTATTAAGTAAAAAAATATATGACGCGAGCTCCAATGTGATACAAAGTTCAGACTATCATTATTCATTTCTTGTTACGGATACAATTCCAGCTATAAAGGTTCTTACTGTTGTTCAGGATGGGTATTACTTTTACTATGAATATAAAAATTTTTCAACTTATTCGAAATTAGATAGTGTAACAGAAAATAACCGAGGCGTAATAACTCATATTGCCTATGAATACAATAACCCTATTTACAGACAAAAGACCAAGGAAACAAGAGTATCAAGTAGTAACCATGTTAAGTCAACTCAATATCTATATCCTTATGATTTTTCTGTAGAGCCGTACTTGTCTATGACAACGAAATATAATATCGCTCCGGTAGTCGAAGAGAAAGTCAGTTATGATGGGGTGGTCAGATCGACAGTAAAAAGTTCGTATGATTTTTTCAATAGTAATACTATGATAAAGCCCTCCCAAATTCAAAGTCAGTTATATGGACGCCCATTGGAGCCAATGATCAGCTATAATGAATATGATGCAAAAGGTAACTTAATTAGTTTAAGTAAACCGGGTGGAATCAACACCGCATACGTTTACGGGTACAATGGTGGATACCCAGTTTTAGAAGTACAGAATGCGACATATTCAGCTATGCAAGTTGCGTTGGGCGGTACCTCAACTGTCACACAGGTACTAAATTCTTCTCCAGATAAAGCAACAATTGATGGTTTGGTTTCAACACTTCGCAATGCGCTGCCAAATAGCAAAATTTCGAGCTATGTATATAAACCACTTGTGGGCATTTTGAGCACTACAGATGCCAAGGGCTTGACAACATATTTTGAATACGATGAATTTCAACGTCTGATGAATACAAAAGATCAGAATGGAAATATAACTAAAAGTCTAGATTATCATTATAAACAATTTTAATACTTCGATATGAAAATTTCTATTTGCCTAACAATGTTATTGTTCTTTTTAACGGCCTTGAATCAAAAGTTATCCGCTCAGGAGAAGAACGAGATTAATAGATCAAAAGAACAGCGGATTTACTATAGCAAAAATTTACTTATAGATTCAGCAAAAGCAGAACAGGTACTTGCAATACAGGGCAGTTATAAGAAAGGCGTATCCCTGGTGATTGCAGATTCAAGCCTTAGTGAAACGGGCAGGCATGCAAAAATACAATTGCTCATTAGAGATAAGAACAGAAAGCTTCGCAGCTTACTTACCCCTGCACAACAGCAGAAGATTATACCGACCACCGAGCGGGATGTCCGGGATAACCCAAAACAAAATAACTAGTAATGGTTCCTATCTAAACTAACCTCCGATGAATTCCAAATCTCACACTATACAACCTGTCAGCAGATGGGTATACAGGATTATTTTACCGTTTTTGCTTCTTTTCCCATTTTTTGGCGCTTTTGGACAAAGTGGTATGGGACAGTACGATGCGATACCGATTGCAGTTGGTGCCTGTGGTAATACCAGTTTTTATGATTACCGTTCCAATGCCTATCCCTATTCAAACACGTATGGCAACATAAGTCCTGATATTTGGTATACATTTACATTATCTGCTTCCACCAATGTTAATATTTCCCTTTGTGGCTCAGGTTTTGATACTTATTTATGGATTCTTGACCAGAATGGTAATCAAGTTGCCTATAATGATGATAATGGTGTGCTGTGTTCGGGTACAAGTTCTTCCGTTAGCCAAATTTTTTCGGCGGGTACTTATTTTATCGTAACTGAGGGGTACGGAAGTTATACAGGAAATATCAATCTCGCAGTTGATATTATGGGCAATGGGAGCGGTCCTTCATCGGGGGCAGGTATGGCATATGCCATTAATGCCGGAATTTTTTCCGGATCGGGCAGTTTCACAGATACACGGAGTAATGCTGACGCCTGTTTAGGAAACAACTACGGACAGATGAGCAATGATATCTTTTACCGATTTACTTTGACAAATTCCGCGACGGTGAGCTTATCGCACTGTGGAAGTAGTTTTGATACCTATATGTACCTTTTGGACCAATCAGGTAATTTGATCACCTTCAGTGATGATAGTTGGACAACGGGCCCTTGTCCGGGCTCTCAATCTTATATCCAGACTACCCTTGGGGCAGGAACCTATTATGTGGTTTCTGAGGGATACAGCACGAATACAGGYAGCATCACTACAAATATTAGTGTAAACGGAAGTAGTTCCGGACAGTCAATCAGCTACACGAGCCCAAATACACAATCTGTTGGATTGGCTGTTAACCTAAGTCCAACTGTAACGGGAGGCTCGATATCGGCCACTAGTACCGTATCAACCTTTACAAACAGTGGGGCAGGGTTGTATAATCCTATTTCTACCGCCACCGATGCGGCTGGAAATGTTTATGTCGCAGATGCAGGGAATCATATGATTCGGAAGATTTCGCCCAATGGAACCGTGAGCACTTTGGCTGGGGCTGGCTATGCCGGTTATGCAGACGGACAGGGCACATCGGCAGTTTTTTCAATTACCCGATGGGGCTAGCACTTGATGCAGCCGGAAATCTGTATATAGCTGACCGGTTCAATCATATGGTGAGAAAGATCAGCGCTTCGGGTAATGTTACTACCCTTGCGGGAAGTGGTTCAATCGGTTCATCTAACGGAGCGGGTACGGGGGCAAGTTTCAATTATGCCAACGGTGTTGCCGTTGATGGTTCCGGCAATGTTTATGTGGCCGATCAGCAGAATAACATGATCCGAAAAATTACTCAGGCTGGAGTGGTGACTACGCTAGCTGGTACCACTTCTGCCGGATCTGACGATGGTGATACCAATGTTGCGCGTTTCACTTCACCATATGGATTGTGCATTGATACGCAAGGAAACTTATACATTGCAGAAAATTCATCTAACCGAATAAGAAAGATTACAATGGGTGGCTACACAATTAGTCCGGCACTCCCTTCCGGTTTAGCGATTAATCCGCTTACCGGTGTTATTTCAGGAATACCAATAAATACATCGCCGATGACAGTGTATACTATTACTGTTTCAGGCACATCAGGAATTTTAACAACGACTATCAGCTTAGAGGTAGTATCCGCAGTAAGTTGCCTTCAACCAAGTTTGGATCAAAATTATGTGGTTACTTACATACCCCGTGAGGAAAATTTCACAACAAGATCTTCGGTTATGGCCGCCAGCTGTGATAAAGATAGGATACAAACAAGCATCGCTTATTTCGATGCACTTGGCAGACCTCTACAAAACGTGCAGGTAATGGGAAGTCCATCAGGAAAAGATTTGATCGTTCCAATGGCCTTTGATGCTTATGGGCGAGAGGCACTCAAATATCTTCCATATGCAGAAAGTACAAATGGCGGTGCTTACCGTAGCAATGCGCTGTTGCCAGGGGTTGGTCAGTCTTTTTTTTACAATAATGGCTCGTCCGGCATCACATCAAATCCATTCCCCTACTCAAAAACAATATTTGAGACGAGTTCTCTGGGGGTCGCTCTAGAGC
>NZ_JBFTRT010000574.1:0-3186 GCF_056399685.1 Pedobacter sp. 01N416 | reverse complement strand
GGCCATATCCAGTGCATTGGTGCGGCTTAATCCACGTCCGCCAACACTAAAATCAGCGTATTGACCACGGATAGTCTGTAGATACGTGTCTTTTAAGAATTTTGACAGAAGAGCAACTTTATCCGCACTCATGGCGTAGGGCGTACCACTTACGTAATTGGCCACTTTAAAAACGCCATTTAGGAATACGGTACCATAACCTCCAATATACAATTGCAGGCCATGCTGCATATACGAGTTATCGTACTGCATACCCTCTTTTCTATAAACCTGAACAACGGGACTAAAAAACTCCTTTAAAGAATAGGTCAGCAGGGCCTCATCTTCGGTTAATAAGGCCCTGTAGAAATAATGCTGAGAAATATCTGTTTTTTATTGGCTCCGGTCCATTTTTCGGGATTCCCCTGTTTCATCCTTTCGATCAGTTTCCCTAGCAGTTCTTTATCGAGTTTCTTGTCACCAGAGCGCATCAAAATCAGCGATTCGCCGATAGATTGCGGGGTAGAAATCTGATTGAACCACCAGTTATCACTTTTGGGATCTAAGCTGTACCAATATTGCAATGCACTAGTGATGCCCGTAAAAATTTTCCCGTCGGCATAAGAGAGGCTGCCTTTTGTAACATAGGCTTTGATCAGTGTTTGCAGCCTTACCAGATGTTCATTAGGCGGCCAAACGGTATATGCTTTGGAAGTATAATCGATGTCCGGCCAGCTTCCGTCCGGTTTGAGGGCAGCTGAATATTTGGTAATCAACTTAAAATCGGGGAGCTTAAGGGTAAGATCCTTAACTATTTTATCCGTAATCGTTTGGCAAACTTTGCTGGTATTCGATTGGGAAAACGCTGAATTAATTCTTCCTAAAAGGAAAAAAATAAACAATACAATGTATAAAAAAAGAAGTGGATAGTATTTCTTTTTCATGGGACGCGATTTTACAGATACCATTTTTTATATCTTAATAGGGCTTCCAGGAAATAATAATCCGCATAAGTCAGCGTTGTGTCAATCTCAAAATTGCCAGGGATGTTCCCAACATTATGCATCAACAAATAACCTCCATTTTCTCCTGGCTTGGCCAGATAGGTTGCAGAGGATAAGCTGCGGATAATTTTTTCAGCAGTCTTAACATATTTATTACCTTGTTCCTTGCCGACATATTGTGCCAGTTCCAATAATGCAGAAGCATTGATGGCGGCCGAAGATGCATCGCGGTAAGCATTGGGAATACCGGGAGCGTTGAAATCCCAATAAGGCACAAGGTCGGATGGCATATTGGGATTAGTAAAGATGAATTTCTCGATATTTTGTGCCTGTTTTAGATAAGCGAGGTCTGTGGTAAAGCGATACATCATGGTATAGCCATATAATGCCCAAGCTTGGCCGCGGCTCCATGCACTTTCATCTGCTGTTCCTTGGGCAGTAACCTTTTTATGAACGTTGCCAGTGTTAAAATCATAATCTACCACATGGTAACTGCTGTAGTCAGGGCGAAAATGATTTTTGAGTGTAGTGTTGGCATGGTTTCTGGCAATGGCTGCAAAACTTTTATCGGTGCTGTTCTGGCTGGCCCATTCCAACATTTCCAGGTTCATCATGTTGTCTATGATCACAGGGCCAATATAGCCCTGTTTGTTCCCCGGCTTGGCGTCCCATGACTGGATTACCTTGGCATTTGGACGGTAACGAGTTGCCAATGATTTTGATGATTGAACGATGATGTCTTTATAGGAAGGGTCTTTAAAAAGGCGATAGGCATTTCCATAGCTGCAGTACATCATGAAACCTAGATCGTGGTTGCCTGTATAGTGCTGTACTGGTTCCAAAAGTGCAAGACGTTTTTTCGCATCGCTTAAAATAACTGGATTTTTGGTATACTCATAAATGTAAAATAAAGAGCCTGGGTAAAAACCGCTGCACCACCAATAGATGTCACTGCTTTTATTGCGGTTTTTTTCAAATGTCTTGGGCAAAGAGTCCTGTGGGGTGTTCTTCTCTAGGAGCTGGTATTGTTTTATGGCAAGTTCAAAGTTATCAGCAATTAATTTTTTCATGGACAAACTGTTCTTGGTCTTTTGAGCCATAGTGCCAAGACTAGAAAAGCAGAGGAATAGGAGAATGATCTTTTTCATAAGTATAAGTTTATTGATTGGTGGTTCATTTACGTTAAAGCTATTCAGAAAATAAAACTGTACGATTAGGCATTGTTACCTTACTTCCCTTTAGCTCAATCACACCCGTTAATTTGATGTCTGTTGAAGATGCTGCAGCTTTAATTTCAAAAAAGCCTGGCGCTATCTCCCATAAGTTATTATTGTAATAAGCAAATTGTTGTAGCGAAATCTTAAAGCTTACCAGTTTCTCTTCGCCCTTTTTAAGTTCCACCCGCTTAAAGCCTTTTAGCTGAATAGGTTTAAAATTCTTATTTGGTTCCTTAGGCGACAAATACAATTGAGTGATTTCGGCTCCATCCATTGCACCGGTATTTTTTACCTTGAAAGAAACTGTAATCCATTGATCGGTAATGTTGGCTGTACGCGGAACATTTAAAGCACTATAGGTATAATTTGTATATGATAAACCATAACCAAACGGGTACAATGGCATATTATCCTTTGAATATCCATTATTGTAGGAGATTTCATTTTGTTCTTCGCTTTTAGGATAACTAACCGTTAGTTTACCTGATGGATTAAAATTGCCCAATAGTAAATCTGCAACAGCATTTCCACCTTCTTCACCCGGAAACCAAGCCTGTACAATGGCCGCACATTTCGATTCCAATGCAGTAATAACCTGTGGACGGCCACCAAAGACCACCAAGACCACCGGTTTTCCAGTTGCCAATAATTTTTGCACAAAAGCTTCCTGTTCGCCCGGCAAACTTATCCCCTTACGTTCTCTGCCTTCGCCGCACAGGTAAAAATTCTCACCCATAACCGCAATAACCACATCACTTTCATTAGCAATTTTTAATGCATTTTCTAAATTGGGTTGTGGCAAATCTTTCAAGGCCATAATTTTCACCTTACTCAGCCTATCATCACCAACTGATTTAGTGTCAATAGATGCTTCCGATGCTACGCTCCAATCACAGCCTCTCTCATGCTGAATACTAAAATTCGATGTTGTTTTGTTTTTCAAACCATCAAGCACTGTTACTAATTTTGGATAATTTGGATTAATA
>NZ_JBFTRT010000573.1:0-3187 GCF_056399685.1 Pedobacter sp. 01N416 | reverse complement strand
CCTAAACATTTAGAAACAGAAAATAACCCGTATTAAGAAAAGTGATGTAAAAACGCTCATTTTACCACTCTTTTTTTACGATTTAGCCCCTCATTTTTTGATAAGCCTGCGTATATCTTTGCTTACAAGCATGTCGATTTAAAATTGAGATTATGTTTGCAGCCTAACCAAATCTTATGAAAAAAAACCAACCAAGCTTGTCTCCACTACTGTGGTTGCTGAGATCTTTTGTGTTGTTAATTATTGATTTACAGCCGATTGATCACATCCTAATGCCTTACAATTAACCAAATATTTACCTAATTCAAAAAAAATGAGAAATGAAAAAATGAAATGGTGTATGTTATTTACATGCATGTTTGTGGTGCTTTTATCTTGTAAGAAAGAGAAAGAAGAAGTTAAACAAGAAAACGGACAGGTTAAAGCCTGGGAAACATTAATAGATGGTAATTCTCTTGCCAACTATACTAATTTTGAGGCACAATGGAATTATAATTATCCCTGGGGTACCGATCATAATGGTTCTGCCCGCATGGTAGGGAGTACCTCAAATCATAACCAGATCTCGTTAAGCGGAGGTGTACTCACCATTAAAGCTACCCGCTTGGCTTCATCTCCAGGAAACAGTACTGCCAATGGTTTTACCAATATTGCTATTTGGTACAATTCAGGTGCTTGTTACGCCAAACAACAGGTTTTAATTAACGATCAGTTTCCCAGTTATACCATTTCTGGTGATTTTGCTGTACCAACCAGTAAAGGAACCTGGCCTGCTTTTTGGATTACCGGCGTTAATTCATGGCCACCTGAAAGTGATATTATGGAGTTTAAGGGCAATAACACAAATTGGCAGAATACTTATGATGGTGGTTGGGAGAATAAACTCACCGCAGTTTCTAATGCGGGTTCCTACCATAATTACAAATGCTGGTACAATAAGGTAAGTGCAACAGATGTAGATTGCCATTATTATATTGATAACGTTTGGGTAGCCAAGCATACCATGAGTAATTCGGTAAATAAACCCATGTGGCTAATCATCAATATGCAAATGGAAGGCGATAGCGGCTCTCCAGGCCCTTCTGGCAATACTTTCTACACAGGTAAAAATGTTTATATGGGTAGAGAAAGGGCTTTTTAATTTATAAAAATAAATATTCACTTTCGGAGGTAGCTTTATAGCTGCCTCCTTTTGTAGCATAAAATAAATATGAAAAAATGCCTAAGCATGTTTGCCTGTATACTGCTCTGCATTTTATTTGCACAGTGTAAAAAGGATGAAGTGTCTGTGCCAGAGAATGATGTTGATTTGGTAATTGCTAAAATTAATCTGTTAAGGCAAAGTGGGTGTAATTGTGGCACAGCGTACATGCCCCCAGTACCCACCCTATCATTAAATAACSAACTGCAAAATGCCGCAATAAGTCATGCCAAAGATATGGCACAACAAAACTATTTTGATCATTTATCTCTTGAAGGCGGTACTCCAGAGGAGCGTGCATTAAATGCAGGTTATGCAGGTGAATTTAGAGCAGAAAACTTAGCTAAGGGATATGGTCAGGCAGATCAGGTAATTGCTGCATGGAAAAATAGCGTGAGCCATTGTAAAGCCATGATGGATGCTAAAAGTAAAGAAGCTGGTGTAGGCATGGCCCAAAATTACTGGGTGGTAACCTTTGGTAATCCGTTATAATTCTTTTATCGTTTTATCAATCACATCCAATAGTCCATCGGTATAAGCATCATCTGTTAATTCCCAGAACATGATGCCATTTAATTTTTGATCAATTACATATTTGGTTTTCAATGAAATTGATTTCGGATCGTCAAAAGTGGCGAGGTATTTTGTTTGTGGATTATAATAATATGGGGCTTTGGCTTTCTCGTCCCAATAATAAGTATAGCCATTTTCTGCAGTGAACTGCTTTTTAAAATCCTTAAAAGAAACACCGCTTAAAAATTTGGTAGGCTGGTATAATCCCTGGTTGGCATCGATAGTGTTTTCAAAAATACGGGCGTAAAATGCTGCTCCTAATGCAATTTTTTGTGCGGGTACACCTAAATCTATTAAAGCTTTTACAGCGTAATCGCCTGATAAAGATTGTTGAGCGGTAGCATACAACGGGGTATGGTGGCCGCTTTGTGTCGCATATCCGCTTACCAGATCGTAGCTCATCACATTAACCCGGTTTACCAAAGGCATTACTTTATCCCATTCGAAACAAGAATCGATGCAGTTTTTTGTACCGCCTGCAGCAAAGCTAATTTCGGCCTTTTTACCTAATTTTTTACGGAGTTCTTTAATCAGTAAAGTGAAATTATGTTTATCATCAACTGTATATCTATGTCCAGGAAAACCAACTACTGCAGGGTATTCCCAGTCAATGTCTATCCCATCGGCATGGAAAAAATCGAGTATTTCTTTAGTTGTTTTGGCAAATGTTTTTCGTCCCTCAGCCCTGCTGAATACCTCCGAACAATCTTTGCAGGCACTCCAGCCACCCATTGCAATCATCACCTTTAAATCGGGATTTCGTTGTTTTAAAGTCACCATTTTAGTAATCAAGGCTGAATCCCTCGCCGAGCTTATGTTTAAACTATCACCCTTCAAATGACCGAAACTATAAATCAAATGACTCATTTTTTCGATCGGAAAGCTATCTATTACTGAATTATGTCCGGTGTAATAGGCAATAACGTTTGGTTTAATTGTTTTTTGGGCTTTTGATTGGATACTCAAAAATGATAAGGAGATGATGACTGTAATGCAGAACAGTACAGTAGGGGCGATAAACTTTCTTTTGTGCATGGGATCTAGTAAACTATTTTTCGGCAATAATATCTTGAAGTTCGTTCAATTCGGCAACTTTATCGGTAGCCCCTGCATTTTCATAAGCCGAAATCAGGTTTCTGATTACCCGGCGGATAATATCGGTATTGCTGCAAGGCCGGTAATATTCGGGCAGGGCCTCTAAATTAAGCTGGCGAAGAAACTGATCAACATCATGTTTGCCGAAGATATTACCACGGTTAAAAGCATTGATGTAGAAAAGCACACCATATTCAGTTCCTTCCTGTTTGCTATCGTCTATATAACCCAAAATAAAGTGCTGTGGCAAGTTTATTCCATACACAGGCAGGTCTAGTTTCTGTGCCAGGGTAGAATAGATAATGGCCAGCGAAATCT
>NZ_JBFTRT010000572.1:0-3188 GCF_056399685.1 Pedobacter sp. 01N416 | reverse complement strand
GGTTTCGGTGAGTTCAAATCCTTTTGCACCAAGAGTAGAATTTTATGCAGATGAAGATGAAGATGGGAAATTTGAAATGATGATGGGCGACAATGCCATCTCGAAAGGTAAACCTGTAAAATTTTTGGTTCAATTAATTGATAATACTTTGCCTGATGCAGATTACACCATTACCATCATTAAAAATGGGAAGAAATTGAATACTTACCACGCTAAAGGCGAAATACCAATGGTTCAATTTGAAGATACACCAGAAACAAAAGGGAGAAGCTATTATCGGGTAACTGTTGAAGGCGTAAATACACCTTATCCGCAAGTGCCAAAATCTATGGCTTTAAGTGAAAATATGGTTGCTTTATCAAATCCGATTTATTTTAACTTCGACCCAAAATTTTAGTTTTTTTTTAAAAAAATTATTAAAAAGTCAATCTAAAATCTGTCAAAAGCAGGGATGCATTAAACGTTAAACATGCAATTATATTAAGTCAATTGAAGAATCTGCTAATAAAAACATAAGGATTCTTCAAGATACAACCATCAATCTTTCAACACAATAAAAGCTGTCTGACCAAGTCTAACCTTGCATTATAATATACCTGCCCTGCCAATCATAAATTTAATGCAATTTTGATTATGCTATTAAATCGGGAGTCAGACTATCAAAAAAACTGATAACTTTAATATATTAGTGTTCAATCAAATTAATGTGATGAAAAGACTATGTATCCTCCTTATTACCCCCATTTTTCCCTTTTTACTTATAGCACAACAGATACCCTGTAACTGCCTGCAGAATTTAAATGAGGCAATTGTTAAAACTGAGCTCAACTATGCCGGATTTCCGCAAAAAGTATATGCTAAGACAAAACCGTCCTATGAAAATCTGGTAACCAGTCTCCGTGCAAAGGCAAAAAATGAAAGCAATCCTAAAAGCTGCTATTATCTTATTAAAGATTATGTTCGTTTTTTTGCAGACAAACATTTTTCATTGACATACCTCAACAAAGAGGATTACGAAAAAGAGACCATAACTCTGGACGAATCTTATTTTAAAACACTGAAACCGGGTACTGGCACTGAAGGCATTTGGATAAACGCGGACAGTTCAATTAGGTTGGGCATAAAAAAATTTCCGGGCAATGAATACAAAGCCATTGTACTTAGTGCAAAAGATAGCATGCTCCATAAGGGGCTTGTCTATTTTACAGTAAAACCACATCAAAAAGGCTATCTGCTAAATCAGTACAATGTATTTAACAGTGTAGATTTCTATGCCCAGCAAAGAGGCAACCTGTTGCAGCTGTGGAATTTTTCACTTTTTGGAAGGGTTTTTCCCAATGAAATGACTGCCAAAGAAAAAAAGGAGTTAGGTACATGGAAAAACAGCAACAATGGACTCGATTATTATCAATTGGACACGGAAACCAGCTATATCAAAATCCCGACTTTCTTTAATAACGACAGTAAAATCGAGAAATTAGTTGCAGCCCATGATAAAGCCATCAGAAATAGTAAGTACCTGATCATAGATCTGCGTGGAAACGGAGGGGCAACTCCGGTTGGAGCTTTCTCCTACCCTACGTGATGACCAACCCCATCAAACAGGACAGCCCCCTACTTCGCATTTCCCAGGACAATGTCCGGCTCAAAAGATCAGAGCTTGAGTATTTCGTCAAAAATCCAGTACCTGTAGATCTAAAAAAATACTATCCTGATCAATATGTAGCTAACCTCAAAAAAATCGACGAAGAACTCCCATCTGCCGAGGATACGTTTTATCAGATCCCTGGATTGACAATCCCTCTTGATTCTGTTCTTGGCAGTCCTGCTAAAGTTGCACTAATTACCGATGAACTTTGCGGTAGCTCTACAGAATACTTTTTTCATTTAATGAAACAAAGCAAAAAGACAACACGATACGGTAGGAATAGTGTAGGCATGATGGATTACGAAGGGCCAACATCACAAACGCCGCTTCCGTGCAAAATGCTGATACTTATGATGCCAGTATCAAAATCGAGCTGGGCCGATAAAAAGCCTATTGATGCAACCGGATTCAGTCCTGATGTTAAGCCTTAACATACCAGCCGATCAGTGGGTTGAATACATTATCAAAGACCTCAAAAGGAAAAACTGAATTAAGATGAACAACCCTTTTTCACAATTTCCTTTAAGGAGGTTTTAAGCTTTGCGATTTTTTTCGCAAGTAACCCCGTCTTTCCTGAAGTCGTGTGATTAATTTTAAATACGGCATCGATGAAAAAATCATTTCAACCGGATACCTCTTTTAAAATTCTGTTTTTTAGATACTTGATTTAAAAAGAGGCTATCTCAAAAAAGAGTAGCCTCTTTGCCTGGGTGTTACCGTTATTACATACTGTACGCCAGTGATAAGACAGGTTAAGCCTACCCGTTATACCCCGGGTCGAACTCTACAATCCATTCAATACCATATTTATCCCTAAACATTCCGGCATAGGTACCCCATGGACTATCACCAATTGGTCCTTCCACTTCTCCACCTGTCGATAATCCGTTAAATATTTTATCTGCTTCTTCACGGCTTTCGGCATTCACGTATATTTTAGACCGGTTTTCATTTTCGCTTACCCGTCCTAAAAATCCGGGAACATCGTTGGCTATTAACACGTTGTTTTTGCCAAGCGGCAAGCCGATGTACATTATTTTATTTGCCTCCTCTTCGGCTACCTGAAAATCGGGGCCTGATAAGTCTTTAAAACGGGTGATTTTAGTAAACTCGCCGCCAAAAACTGATTTGTAAAAAATGAAGGCTTCTTCGGCATTGCCATTGAAGTTGATCCAGGGATTAATTGCTCTCATGATTTTTTATTTTTAGGTTTTGTTTCTAAACAAATTGCATAGGACTACACATCCTTTTAAGGTCTGTCATTCTAAATTGGGTATATAAGCCTCGAAGGATCAGAAATCAGCTTCATATAACCAGACATTATCGTATCTAAACCCATTTGTAGTGTTATATTTTTACAACTAAAATAATTAATTGAATTTCAGATATTATGGATCAATACCAAAAGTTGTGGAGTAGTCATTTTTAAGCATACAATTGAGTTAGCCTGTATAGGAAAAACTTTACGCATTTCACGCCACGAAATTGGGATCTAAACGCTTTAATCTTTGCATTGAATGATTCGGCAGAAGCATTGGTC
>NZ_JBFTRT010000571.1:0-3195 GCF_056399685.1 Pedobacter sp. 01N416 | reverse complement strand
GAATACGAAAGCGGTGCCCCGTGCAATAATTCCGATGAGCATAATCGCCAATGGAATATGCAGATAAACGGACATGGTGATATAAATATGCGGGAAACCTACGAAAAGGATTACAATGGCAATAATCAGCCACATATGGTTTGCCTCCCAAACCGGACCAATAGCCTGATACATGGTTTTACGGGTTTTACTTCTATTCTTTGTTGAAGTGAATAGCTCTATAATCCCTGCACCAAAATCGGCCCCACCCAATAAAAAATAGAGCAGAATGGCCATGCATAAAAATGTAATTACAACTTGTTCCATATTAAGATGATTACACAGATTTTTTGATTACACAAATCATAATTATGTGGTTAATTAATTATTTCGTTTCTGGTTTATTATAGAGTACAGGCACCATTTTAATCTGGCGGTAAAGCAAAAACGTTACAATAACGCTTAAAGAAACGTAAATGGCTGAAAAGATATAAAACGAATAGGCAATACCCGGCATCGGCGTAACGGCATCTTTAGTGCGCATAATACCATAAATAATCCACGGCTGCCTACCAACCTCTGTAACTACCCAGCCGGCCTCTAAAGCAATGTAACCAAGCGGAATGGCCACAACAAATAATTTCAGCAGCCAGCGTTTCTCGGTCAAAGGTTTCTTTTTAAATAAAGTGAAGAAATAAGTTAAGGATACTAAAAGTAGCAGTGTGCCAATTCCAACCATAATCTGGAAAGCATAATGGGTTATGGCTACCGGAGGATGCTCGTTTTCTGGAATCTGATCTAAACCCTTTACTTCAGCTTTGAAATCGCCATGTGCCAAAAAACTTAAAGCACCTGGAATTTCGATTGCACCTTTCACGGTTTTATCTTTCTCGTTCACAATTCCACCAATCAATAGCGGGGCAGGTTTTTCGGTTTTGTACAATGCCTCCATAGCCGCAAGTTTAGCAGGTTGCCTTTTGGCTACATCTTTTGCCGAAATATCGCCACTTAAAGGCTGCAATAATGCGCCAATGCAAGCAAATATGGCCGCTATTTTAAAAGCTTTCAGATGAAATTCTTTATTACGGTCTCTCAAGATCATTAAGGCATGTACACCTGCCACAGCAAAGCCTGTGGCGGTAAATGCGGCCAAACACATGTGTAGTGCCTGACTAAACCATGCTTTATTGAACATGGCCTGTATGGGATCGATATTCAGGTATTGYCCGTTTACAAAATCAAAACCCGCCGGACTGTTCATCCAGGCATTTGCGGCAACCACCAAAATTCCGGAGGCCAAGCCGCTTACCCCTACAACCATCCCCGTAAACCAATGAAACCATTTATTTAACTTATTCCATCCATACAAGAAAAAGCCGAGGGCTATTGCTTCGATAAAAAAGGCTGTTCCCTCTAGCGAAAAAGGCATTCCGAATATTGGCCCAGCGTGATCCATAAACTTTGGCCAGAGCAAGCCTAATTCGAAAGATAACATAGTGCCTGATACCGCCCCAGTAGCGAAGAAGATGGCTACACCTTTACTCCAGGCCTTAGTGAGATTTTTATATACCTCATCGTTTGTTTTAAGCCATTTATAATGCGATACGGCCATAAAGAAAGGCATAACCATGCCAATACAGGAAAAAATGATGTGGAAGCCTAACGATAAGGCCATTTGGGAACGGGCTGCGATAAAATCATCCATGAGCTGTAGATTTTGAATTGTAACAAATATAGTTGTTAAACACTAAAGCCTATGGTAATTCAATGACCTTGAAAGGATTATTTTAAATATAGAACGTTTATAAATTGAAAATAGATTTGGATGTTCGTTGCTGCAGTGATAATTATTTTTGTTTAACCACAGATGCACACAGATTTTACAGGCATTATATCCTTATCTGTGTACATCCTTTTATATGTGGTTAATAATTTTTTATAAGCTTAGTTGCTAAACACCTTTYAGCTCATCATAAGCAGCAGTTAAACTCCTTTGGATGCCATCTCCCTTCCATTCTGTTGCATTTGGAATTGAGCTTGCTTTTAGAATGTCTTCTTTGCTTTTTCCTGCTTTGATTTCTCCGCTCACAAAAGTTAAAAGGTTCTGCAAGTAATTTTGAAAAGCTTTAACATCTGCTTTGTTTCCTGTTACTTTTTCAGGATCTAAGCTATGTCCCCAGATAAACAGGGTATCGTTATCAAATTGAGTCAAAATTTTATCCAATGCCGTGATCCAATTGCCGATGTGTGCACCGTTTTCCCGATCAATGTAAGGAAACTTACGGTTGAAAACCAAATCGCCTACATGCGCAATATTTGCATGCTCAAAATGATAAACGGCATCACCATTGGTATGACCAGAGCCATAATAAGAAGCTTTTATGTTCTCATCCCCTACTTTTACTGTCCATTTTGTTCCAAAAGTAGTGTCGGGCAATAACTGTTTATCTAAATTATTTGCTTTCTCTGCACCTCTTTTCTGGTTAACTAAGGAGTTTTGATGCGCCACAACCTTTTCGGCCAATCCTTTAAAGGAGATATTGCCAGCGGTATGGTCGCCATGATGATGGGTATTAATCAGGTATTTGAAAGGTTTTTCGCCTAGTTTTTTTAATTCTTCGATCACATGCGGCGCCGAAGTTGGAAACTGGGCATCTACCACCACAAAACCATTGCTCGAATTTAACCACCCTATTGTACCGCCCTGTTCGGTAAATACCCCTACATTATTGCGCAATGGTTTAAAGTTGTAAGCACGCATTAGCGCTTGCTGTGCAAAAACATCTGATTTATAAATTGAAAGCAAGGCCATGGCCAATGCCGAGTTTTTGATAAAATTTCTTCTTTCCATTTTGGGATTTAGCTAAAAACCACAGCAGTTGCTGTGGTTTAAATTTAATCATTTTGTTCGTAAATTATATTCCGACCAGTTATATTCCCGAACCTGGTGTTGGTCCGGGTTCGTGTCCTGGCCCTAGTGGATTATTCTTGCGTTTATCCTCTTTGTTAAAAAGATTAGTGGTTATTTTCGATGATTTATTTTCATCTAAAGAATCATGATCTCTCACATCTTCTACTTTTTTATCTAGCAAATCGTTCTCAACAACTTTACCTTTTTCCTTATTTGTTTCCATACTATTGTAAATTGATGTATTAAAGAAACAAGTGAAAAATAAGATTGTTTTTTCTTAGTTGTTTTGGGAATGGGTTTATTGA
>NZ_JBFTRT010000570.1:0-3214 GCF_056399685.1 Pedobacter sp. 01N416 | reverse complement strand
ATCTATCTCATGGATGTTTTCGGTAATTACATCGTATGGAAGAATTGTTTCTTTCGATTTTTTAGCGAAGATTTTTTCTGCTCCAATAACTTTAACCACAATAAATATGATCAGCGCAACACCAAGTCCGATAAAAATATACCTGGAAAAAATGTTGGATGCTGCTCCCTGAAATAGTTCGCCGATTATACCCCAGAACCATAACCAAAATTTGTCCCATAACGATAATTGTTGTTGACCTATTTCGTCGTATTGAAACTCTTTTTGTTCTTTATAATTGCTTATGGCCTCTTTATCAAATTTCGAGGCCACAACCTTACTGGTATCTGTTTTAATTACAACAGTTACAGGCTTAGGTTTAGCTGTCTGTGCTTTGTTGATTACCGGAATAAAAAACAAAAGTGAAACAAGAAGATATCGGAATAGTGCTGGCTGCATTTTAATATTCTTCAGGTCTGGTATCTATAGGTTTTTCGGTAATGCCAAAATTAGAAATCCGTTCCATTAGGCCGGGGCTTTCTTTTTGTTCAACCAAACTGAAATAGGCCAATGAAATGGTAATGATGGGGATGATGGTAAACACCTGGCATAATGACTGCAAAACTGTTGTAATCATGGTTAGTGTTAAAGACATGTGTGGGGTTTTATGCGTAAACATACCAATCATATTAAATAAACTTGTAGGTAAAACAATCATGCTCATACAGGCAGAAACAATAATCCAAACAACGGCAAGCGTACCGAAAGTAATCCAGAAATTATCTTTTATAATTTTGAAGCTTCTGCTAAAAGAGTAACCTAAAGAACCATTTTCGATTACCATAATGGGGAACATCATGGCCACATAAGGGAATAGCCAGAAGCCAGGTACAAGGCAAAACATAAAGGCTATGCATAACAGGATAATCAATACGATAGAACTGCCAAAAATCCGGAAGAAGTAATACTTAAAATATCCCCATACTTCATCGGTGGTTGGTGTTTGGTTCCCTTTCTGCACATATACAGCGACATAAGAAAGTATGGCAACACTCATACTGACGTAACTTGCCATGCTAAATAATAGTGATAAAAAGTATTCAATACCGTAAATAGACCCGAGTCCCGAGCTTTTGCCATATCTGTTCACAATGCCCGTATTTATTACATTAACCATTTTGTATTGTTGCAATAACATGGTTAACATACTAGCCAGTACAAATAGGCCACAAAATGTGAAATATATTTTAATGAGGGGCTTAAGATTTTGACGCATGAAGGTAAAGGTGTTGTTAATCACCTGTCCGAAATCTCTTCTTTTCTTAAATTCAATTTTCCCTGGCATGTTAATTTAGTGTTGCTTGTTTATTGTAGATTTTTATGGGGTATATAAATACATACCAAATAATGAAAGCTGCAGAAGATAATAAAATGAACATACTTAACCATAGCGGCATCTCAGTATGTCGGGTAACAAAACTCTCAAAAAATGCTGCAACTATAAAAATCGGTATCAGGCCAATTACAATTTTTAATCCATCTTTAGCCCCTTTTAAAACTGAAGCCATACGGGTATACGTTTTGGGAAATAAAAGGCTATTGCCCAAAATTAAACCAGCCGCGCCTGCCAAAACAATTGCCGATATTTCTAATGTGCCGTGAATCCAGATAACCAGAACTGATTGAAAGCCTAATCCCTTACTAAAAAAGAAATATTGGAATGAGCCCAGCATCACGCCATTTCTGAATAATGAAACAATAGAGCCAAATGAAAATATAATCCCCAAAACAAAGGTATATAGCGCAACATAAATATTATTAACCCCAATTTGCATAAACATCATAAACTCATTACTTTGTTTGTAAACCCCAAAAGGATCACCTTTGGCAATGTTTTCGTTTGTCATGTTTACATAACCATCACCCATAATCAATCGCACAAAAGTATCATCGTATTTTGCCGATAAAGCACCAATGGCACAAGAAACCAAGAAAAATGCCAATGCATAAAATACCTGTTTTCTGTGTTGTAGAAATATTAAGGGGAGTTCTGTTTTCCAGAAATGGATAAACCGGTTCGATTTTTCCTTTTTGTTTTTGTAAACGGATTGATGTAATTTAGAGGCTAAGCCATTGAGATAAGCGGTTGTTTTCGAATTTGGATAAAACGTTTTTGAGTAAGCCAAATCGTTAGTGATTTCGATAAACTGATTGGCCACTTCATCAGGATTTGCCTGTTGCATGGAATCATAATGTTGCCACTTCTTCGAATTCTGTTTAACAAATAATGCTTCTCTCATGTAAAGGCTTTACCAAATCTCGGGTTAAAATAGCTAATTTTTTATGGAAATGAAACCRGCATTATATTCAAATCAATTAACCRGGCTTAACAAATATACATAGATGAACAATCTAAATATGAAAATATAAGAAAACTTTAGTTTAAAAAATAAAGATCGGCCTACAGCTATTATCCTTAAAAAAAATTATGTTTGAATATGGATAGCATCAGAATTAGCACTGCTCAAAATATTGATATTGATTACGAAATTGCTGGCCTTGGAGAGCGTATAGCTGCAAGGTGTATCGATCTGGCTGGATTTCTAATTCTCGCTATAATTACTTTAGTGGTAATGGGAGCCGCACAGATGGCGATGTCGGGAAGTGCTGCAATAGTTGTTTTCTTTATTTTCCTTGCAATTTTTACTTTCTACGATCTGGTTTGCGAAATCACTATGGATGGCCAGACTTTGGGGAAGAAGGTGTTAAAGATAAAGGTAATTAGTATTGATGGTACACAACCAACACTTGGACAGTATATTTTTAGGTGGTTATTTAGGATGATTGATTTTGGTTTTCCTTTTGGATGGGGCGTTGTAGCACTGGTTTCTGTAGCAGTAACCAAAAACCATCAAAGATTGGGTGATATATTAGCAAAAACGACATTGATTAAAACTAAACCAAGAACCGAATTTTCTAACGTGGCTTTCAGTTTTAATTTACCTGAAGAATATGAACCGCAGTTTAAAGAAGTTCTGCACTTAAATGATAGAGATATAGAGCTTATTCATGAAGTGTTAACCGGCTATTACCAAACTGGGAATGCCGATTTAATTTATGCCATGGCAGCCAAAACCAAAGAACATATTTTCGTAACCATTCCGGCGGGGATGAATGAACTGCAGTTTCTAGAGGCGGTGCTAAAAGATTATCTAGAGGCGGTGCTAAAAGATTA
>NZ_JBFTRT010000569.1:0-5769 GCF_056399685.1 Pedobacter sp. 01N416 | reverse complement strand
GTGTTTAGGGTATTTGGTTTTGAATGAAAGAAAATTAAAAACTTTTAAATTATCAGAATAGGATTATATTGCAAAAAATTTCTCCTATAAATTTGGTTAGGCGTTAGATTTGTTAAACTTATTACTCATACATGAACTATATTAAAAAGGCGATTTTAGGATTAATTATTTTTACATCAACTAGTAGTTTCGCACAAAGCAGTTACGAAAGAAGCATGCAGGCTATGATGAAAGGTGATTATAAAACTGCCGCTGCCCAATTAGAAAAAGCTGATGCAAAAACTAAAGATAATGCAAATGTACTTCAAATGCTTGGTTACTCTTATTTTCAAAATCGTGAATATGAGAAATGTATCGATACCTATAGCCGTTTGTTAACCATTAAACCTACTGAGGTTTCTGCTTATTACTACCGTGGTATAGCGAGATTAAAAATTGCAAACGATCCAAAAGAATCATTAAGTTCCATGCGGGATAACTTTTATCAGGCATCTATCAAAGATTTTACAAAAGCCATTGAAATTAGTGGTGATGAAGATGCTCAGATGTTCCAGAATCGTGGTTTAGCTTACRAAGATTATGCAATTTTTAGATCTTTTAAAGCGAAGAAAAAAGAAGAAAAAGCGGCTTGTGTAGCTTTGTTCAATAATTCTATCGCTGATTTTCAGAAGGTATTAACCTTACAACCATTAAGAAAAGATATTATTGATTGGGTAACCTACGATAAGGCACAGATAGCAAGCCTTAAATAAAATAAAACCTTTAAAGAAAAATGGGACTTGAATATTTTCGAGTCCCATTTTTTATTTCAGTTTTCCAATAACTGAATACTTCTTTTCCTTTAGCAATCTAATTTTCTGTTGTTTTTTGATTGCATAAAGGCTATCCGGACAGTAGATTAAAGTATCCTGAGATTGGTATAAGATATTTTTATTATCAATAATGATCTCTATTTTAGCTGCTTTCTGGCCGTTCCAGGTTATAGAAATCTTCTTAATAGGGATTTTTTTATTATCGGAAGTATAGATATCAACGCCATCTTGTTCTTTTGTTTTAAAACTCCCTTTCCACGATGTTTTATTGATGTCAGCGTTGACAAAAATGGCTAATTCTTTTGCCCAGTCAGCAATTTTAGCTGTTTTGCTTTCAGTTGCCCCATTTACACTAACGGTTTTCTTCACCATGGGATTTAGTCTCTGTAGGTGCGAAATTTCCTTTCCAAAATATCCTCTTATATCAAAGTACAATAAATCGGTATTTGCTTCAGCTTCTTTTCGCTGATTGCAGGAAAACAATGCCAAAGCAAATACCAGGATATGAAGTTTTTTAACCATTATACTAAAACATTTCCTGTCATTTCTGCTGGAATGGCGACACCTAATATTTTTAGAATAGTAGGGGCAATGTCGCCTAATTTACCATCTGCAATGGTTTTATAGTCCTTATCAATTAAAATACAAGGAACCAGGTTGGTGGTATGCGCAGTATTGGCAGAACCATCTCCATTTACCATAAATTCAGAGTTTCCAYGATCGGCCAAAAGAATAAACGAATAACCATGTTCCAAACCTTTGTTTACCACAGTTTCTGCACATTTGTCTGCAGTTTCTACTGCTTTTATTACAGCTTCAAAAACACCTGTGTGGCCAACCATATCTGGATTGGCAAAATTTAAGCAAATAAAATCAGCCCATCCGGTTTCCATTTCTTTGGTAATGGCATCTGTAATCCCCGCGGCACTCATTTCTGGTTGAAGATCATAGGTGGCTACTTTTGGTGAAGGAATTAAAAGGCGTTTTTCATTTTTAAATTCGGCTTCCCTTCCGCCCGAGAAGAAGAAGGTTACGTGTGGGTATTTCTCAGTTTCCGCAATACGGATCTGATTTTTATTGTTGTTGGCCAGTACTTCGCCAATGGTTTGGGTTAAATCATCTTTGGTGAAAATTACATTTACCTTTTCAAAACTCTCATCGTAAGTAGTCATGGTAACATAATACAATGGCAGTTTATGCATCTGCTGTTCTGGGAAATCTTTTTGGGTTAATGCAGTGGTGATTTCACGACCTCTATCGGTGCGGAAATTAAAACAGATTACTACTTCATCATTTTGAATCGTAGCAACTGGTGCACCATTATCCTGCGTTAAAACGATTGGTTTTAAAAACTCATCAGTTACGCCATCAGCGTACGATTTTTTGATTGCTGTCAAAGCATCCTGGGTTTTTTCGCCAATACCGTTTACCATTACATCGTAAGCTTGTTTAACCCGCTCCCAACGGTTATCGCGGTCCATTGCATAATAACGGCCAATCATCGTTGCCAATTTAGCATTGGTGTTTTGGATATGGTTTTCCAGATCAGTGATAAAGCCCAGGCCGGAGTTTGGATCAGTATCGCGGCCATCTAAAAAAGCATGAACAAAAGTGTTTGGTACGTTTGCTTCATTTGCGGCATCACATAAAGCTTTTAAATGTTCGATATGTGCATGCACACCGCCGTTTGAAACTAGACCGATGAAGTGAACTGCTTTGTTATGCTGCTTAGCATAATCGAATGCACTTACCAAAACCGGGTTGCTGTGCAATTCTCTGTCGGTAATCGATTTGTTGATTCTTCCAAGCTCCTGGTAAACTACCCTACCTGCGCCTAAGTTCATGTGCCCAACTTCGGAGTTACCCATCTGCCCAGCTGGCAAACCTACAGCCTCACCAGATGCTTCAAGCTTAGAATTAGGGTATTTCTGTAATAACGAATCGAAAAAAGGAGTGTTGGCGGCATATGCAGCATCAGAATTATCTTGTTTTCCGTAGCCCCAGCCATCTAGAATTATAAGCGCGAGTTTTTTATCGTTTACCATTTTTATTGTAAAATTTATTGATCCACATTAAAACATTTTCATGTATAACATGTTTTAGTATTTTGTTTATATGGCAAATATAACTCAAAAGCACAGGGTGAACAGATTTTAAGAGATTTTTTTGTTAAACATCCGCCAATAAAAACAAGTATTTTTCATAAAATTAATACGAATCCAAATTATCGTTTTGGCGTAATTATTCTAAGTACCGCCAAAGAAACCTTCAGGGTTTCTATTACCATGAAAAAATTCAATACCAGCTTTTCGATTACTGAATTAAGGATCGAACCGGCAAAGGATTAATTGGCTAGTGCCAACTTCATAAGTCGCGGAGGCTAGAAACTTCTGATGTTAACAAATCACTTTAACGCTTCAGTAAATTGTATGCTAACAAATATTTCTTATTTTTGCGGCATAAAATCTACATTTTGGATACTCAACTTATACATCAATTCATAAAAAATGCCCTTGCCGAAGATGTTGGTGATGGTGATCATACTTCACTGTCAACAATTCCACCCGGAACGCAGGGAAAAGCAAAACTGATTATCAAAGAAGATGGTGTTTTGGCTGGAATTGAACTGGCTCTTGAAATTTTTAAGGAAGTTGATGATACTTTAAAGGTTGATGTACTGTTGCAGGATGGTGTAGCGGTAAAAGTAGGCGATATTGCCCTAACCGTTTCAGGAAGTACACATGCTATTTTAATTGCAGAGCGTTTGGTTTTAAATTGTATGCAGCGCATGAGTGGTATTGCAACTAAAACCCATCGGATTGTTTCTTTATTGAAAACAACTAAAACCAAAATTTTAGATACCCGTAAAACCACTCCAGGGCTTCGCTATTTAGAAAAATGGGCAGTAAGGATAGGAGGAGGTGTAAATCACCGCATTGGTTTATATGATATGATCTTAATTAAGGATAATCATGTAGATTATGCAGGAGGAATTTCAAACGCAATTACAGCTGCTAAAAAATATCTAATTGATCAAAATAAATCACTTCAGATCGAAATTGAGGTGCGTAACCTGGAAGAGTTGTCCCAAGTTTTGTCTATTGGTGGTGTAGACCGTATTATGCTTGATAATTTCAGTTTCGAAAACTTAAGAGCTGCGGTTAAATTAATCGACGGTAAATTTATTACAGAGGCTTCTGGAGGAATTACTGAAGAGAATGTTGCCGAATATGCTGCTTGCGGAGTAGATTTTATTTCGATGGGCGCGCTTACACACTCTGTGAAAAGCCTGGATATGAGTTTAAAAGCATACTAAAGTGATTTGCTATAAAATTAAAAGCTTATTTTTTGTATCATTGTAGGCTATGGTTACGGTTTATTCTCTCAGCGCGTTATTAATTGCCTACCTTTTTGGATCTATCCCAACAGCTGTATGGCTTGGTCAGGCCTTTTACGGGGTCGATGTAAGAGAGTATGGAAGTGGCAACGCTGGCGCAACCAATACCTTTAGGGTATTGGGAAAAAAAGCAGGAATTGCTGTAATGATCATCGATATTGCAAAAGGTTATACCGCAACCAATCTGGCCTATTTAATCGGCATGTCGGTAACCGGGCCACAAAATTCAGTTGTTTTTGTCAATTATCAACTTGCACTGGGTGTAACCGCAGTAATGGGACATTTATTTCCTGTTTTTGCAGGTTTTAGAGGCGGAAAAGGTGTTGCTACACTTTTTGGAATGATTTTGGCAGTTAACTTCGAAGCATCTATGCTTTGTGTTCTGGTTTTTGTGGTTGTGTTATTGTTAACTAAATATGTTTCATTAAGCTCCATTTGTGCAGGATTTACTTTTCCGCTCAGTGTGGTGTTCTTGTTTCAGGTTTCAATCAAATCGGAAGTGCTTTATGGCATGGTGGTTTGTATTTTAATCTTAGTTACGCACCAAAAAAACCTCGAAAGATTGCTGAAAGGCAAAGAATCTAAAGTGTATTTGTTTAGGAAGAAAACTAATTAATTAACAAAACACATTTCATTAAAACTTATTTATAGGCTTACTGTTTAATCTACGGTTTTGCTTATCAGTATTTACTAATCATTTAAAATCGCATTATGAAAAAGTTATTTTTAACAGCAAGTGTTGCTGGAGTATTATTATTTAACTCCTGTTCTACCGTTCCTTTAACAGGCCGTAGTCGATTTGATTTAGTGAGTAACGACCAGGTTTTGCCAATGGCTTTCCAGGCTTATAGCACCTTTTTAACGGAGAATAAAACTACAGTTTTACCGGCCTCGAATGCGCAGGCTTTGAAAGTTAAAACCGTTGGTAGTAGATTAATTACGGCTGTAAAATCGTATATGAACAGCAATAATTATGGAAACCTGATTGCAGATTACCAGTGGGAGGTTAATGTAGTACAGAACAACGAGAAAAATGCCTGGTGTATGCCCGGCGGGAAGATTGTAGTTTATACAGGTATTTTACCCATAACACAAGACGACGCAGGTTTGGCCACTGTAATGGGCCATGAGATTGCCCACGCCATTGCAGGTCACTCTGCAGAGCGGATGTCGCAGGAAATGGTTGCTCAGGGTATTGGTGCAGCAGCAGGTGTTGCATTATCTAAAAACCCAAAAACTCAATCTATTTTTAATACGCTTTATGGTGTAGGTACACCAGTGGCGATGTTAAAATTCAGTCGCAATCAAGAATTAGAAGCCGACCGTTTAGGCTTGATTTTTATGGCCATGGCCGGATACAATCCACAAAATGCCACTGCTTTCTGGAATAGAATGTCGGCGGCATCGGCAGGTGCACAAAAACCAGCTGAATTTTTAAGTACCCACCCAAGCGATGCGACACGTATTGCACAGATCCAAAAATATTTACCTGAAGCGCAGCAGTATTATAAGAAATAGGTTTATGATTTAAGGTTTAAGGTGGAAGGTTTTGCATAATGC
>NZ_JBFTRT010000568.1:0-3228 GCF_056399685.1 Pedobacter sp. 01N416 | reverse complement strand
ATATAAAAAAGCCCAACAGAGAAAAAAAAACGGCAAATAACTACTAGTGGTCTTCATATAACAGGATTAAAAATGCTAAACTAAAAATTGATCAAAGGCAGTCGCCCAAAGTACCCAATTGTGGAAGAGGCTAAGTGGCAGAAAAACTCCCACCCTGGCCCAAAATCCGGACATACCAATCCCACTACGGCAAATCCGTTTATTCTTTAAAACACAAAAAATAGAGGAAAGATGGGCAAAAAACATCCCAATAAACCAGGTCCAAGCTCCAAGCAACAAAAAATGAGGCAGGCCATCATTATTAAGAACCTATTTTATTTTCGACCATAAAGGTCAACCTGCCCCATCCAAAAAAACTACTCAGGATTCTTTGGCTTCAAGGCATAAAGCCGATCAAACGGACAAGTTAATAGGGACTGATATAAAAATACTTGAAAATGATGAACAATTAAAATAACATATTGGAGCATACTCACCTCAGTAAGTACCAACCAGTTAATCCAACTTATTTTTTGTCTGCTCATAATCCTATGTTATGAGTCTTGGCGGAGAGAGGAAAAAGTGGGCTTCCCAAACCATAACCTCATAATGTTTCTCACGCCTTACGTTGAAATGGAATTACAGCAGAAGCCCACTCTTATTTTGGAAAGCTAAAGATAGCAATTCCGCTATAAGAAATGGGATAAAATCTGCTGTCCTGCTCCAACGGCGTGAGATTTGAGGTTGCAAGACTCTTAATTTTACCTTACTGGTTTTATTTTTTTATTACGTAAATGTAAATAAAAAAAAGCTTAATGTCAAGTAATTGCATGACGATTTTAAATAAAATATAAAAGACATTGCCAATTATATTTTTATTAGCAATAAAATGATTAGTGAGAAAGAAAAAATAATCCTGAAAAGATTCGGTCAGCATTTAAAATCTTTAAAAGAGAAACAGGAACTTTCTTATCGCGAATTTTACAAGAGAAGCGGGGTTAATACCGGAGATATTATTAAATATGAAAATGGAGAAACCAGTCCAAGTTTTATTACATTATTGAGATTGGCAATAGGTTTAAAAATCCATCCAACAGAACTTCTGGATTTTAATTTTGGAATCGACTTTAGCGCCGGGCTGGAATAACATAAGCTGTTATGATTAAGTGGCAAATCTGAAGATCATAAGCAACTAAAGAAAGAAGCGGCAAATAATGAAATGCTGATCATTATATCACCTAATGCACATTTAAAAAATCTTTACCACAAAATAGGATAGTTTGTGGCCCCATTCCCATTCTTTTTTCATCACTATCCATCATTTAGACCAAAAATTTTTGTGGTTAATTATGTATTTCAGTTTTTACCGGACACTAATGATTTTGTTTATAAAAATTCCAGTGTTGAAGGGAAAAGATACTTAGTTAGCTGCCTTTTTCCTGAAAAAAGGTAACAATGGAGACCGATATCGAACACTTTTGGTCAACCAAATTACCGAACATATCTACCTGAAAAACAAAAAATTAAGAGAAAAAAAATGGGGCAAAAATCTTCGAAAAAATCTTTGCCCCACTGGGGTCGGCAAAAGTTCGGATAAGCAATAAATTCATAGCCGATTTAAAGAGAATCGCAGAATTAGACACTAAAATAACAGAGTACGATGAGCTGGGAAGGCTCTTAAAAATTAGGAAGGAACAAGAAACACTAATCCCGAAAGTCATTGACAAAAAGAAAAAAAATTAGAGCTAAAAGAAAATCTAGAAAGGTCTTACTTAAAAAGTGGATCATTAATATTTCGGATGACTAATAAGTAACTTCTCGAAGAGTCACTCTACGCCTCGATTCAACTGACATAAGTAGGTTACACTTTTTGTCCCGAAAACCTACGGTACTTAGTACCACGCTTCGCTGGGAGCAGGTCCAGTTCATTGCCCGATTGCTTGAACCTGTTGTAATACTTCAAAAAACTCTGCGCATCAGTATCATGCGCAGAGTAGAAGTCTTTTACAAGTTTTAAATTGGCGTGCAAACCAGCTTTTACCTGTTCATATTCTGTGATCAGGAAACGGTATTTGCTCAGGTAATTACGCTTTAAGGTAAGATCATTCGTGTTTATTCGCATAAATCAATCACTAGCTAATACAAAACTAATTCTGTTACCGAATTACTAAACCCTTACAGCAATGACGATTTGCTATTACAATAACCTATAAAGCAATCATTTTATCAAAATAATAATCGAACTCTGGTTGATAATAAAATCAGGTGTTTTCTCTTAAATAGTTTTACTTATAAGTCGCCGCTAGTTTTAAAGCGTTATAAGCATTCACAATACCACCCGTTACACAAATTTCTGAGAAAGGTACACTAACTGGCGCTCCGTCTTTTAAAGAAGTTACATTATGGTTAATTTTTACAACCGATTTTAAAATGATTTCCTTTACCTGAGCTGCTGTTAATTTAGGATAATAAGAACGAATTAAAGCTGCCAAACCTACTACCACTGGTGCTGCCATACTAGTTCCGCTTTCCGGTTTATAAGTGTTTTCGGGAGTTGTTGAATTAATAAGTACCCCTGGGGCAAAAACATCGACACTTGTTTTTCCAAAATTAGAGAACCCAGCTTTTAAAGTTTCGTTATCTTTAAAAGCAGATGCTCCTACTGTAATATATGAACTTGCAATTTCTCCATTTAAGTATTTTCTTGAAGGAAAATTACTTTCAACATCTATATCTTTATTTTCATTCCCAGCAGCTTGAACCAATAATACATCTTTACTTACAGCATATTTAATTGCTTCATCTACTGCTTCTTTATCCGATGAATATGCTTTACCAAAACTCATGTTAATTACTTTAGCCCCATTATCTGCTGCGTACCTAATAGCGTTTGCAACATCTTTATCGCGTTCATCGCCATTTGGTGTAGTACGAACTCCCATAATTAACACATTATTCGCCACCCCCATAATGCCTAAATTATTGCTACGATCTGCACCAATTATACCCGAAACATGGGATCCATGCGAAGCATCAGGACCTTTTACATCATTATTACCATAAAATCTTTCCTTGCTGTTATTAGGATCATCACCTACAATACTACGAGGGTTATAATCAACATTGTAGTCATAATTAATTTGATCATCAAGATGCTTCATGTCTTTAGCTAGTCGGTCATTATAAAAAGTCTTGAAGTCCGTATCTTTTAAAACATTTAATAGAGTTGCTTTTATTCTACTTTCTCTC
>NZ_JBFTRT010000567.1:0-3235 GCF_056399685.1 Pedobacter sp. 01N416 | reverse complement strand
GTATTTAGTTTTATATTCGGCATACCTTCAAAAGAAATATTAAACGAAGCACGAAAGTTAGGCATTAAAACAGTGGGTGCAGCAACCACATTGGACGAAGCTTTAGCACTCGAAGAAGCCCGGGTTGATGCCATTGTTGCAACAGGATTTGAAGCGGGTGGACATCGTCCTTCATTCCTTAAACCGGCAGATGAATCGTTAACAGGGACTTTTGCATTGATCCAACAGGTAAAAGCGAAAACAAAAACACCTCTAATTGCTGCCGGTGGTATTGCCGATGCAAAAGGTATAAGGGCCGCATTAACACTTGGTGCAGATGCAGTTCAAATGGGTACCGCCTTTTTAGTAACCGACGAATCTAATGCAACGCCGATGCACAAGGCAAAACTTTTCTCCGAAGAATCAAAAAATACGGTGCTTTCTAAATCATTAACAGGAAGAATGGGYCGGATGATTGCTAACCGGATATCCAATGCTATTCATTATGAAACCGAGGTATTGCCCTTTCCGCTTCAAACCCGATTAATGGGGCCGTTACGAGCTGCTGCCATTGAGCAGGGCAAAACAGATATGTACAATTTCTGGTCGGGACAAAATGCGGTAAACTTAAAATATACTTCTGCAAAAGAATTAATGGAGGTGTTGGTTAAAGAGGTGAGGTAGTTGGCTTGGGGGATTGGTTAATTGTTTAAATCGGTAAACTGGTTATTGGTAACTGTTAACTGGCAACTGATCTTCGGACTCCCGACTAAAGACTCCGGACTAAGTGCTATTTCACCCGTACATTTTCTTCAGCTAACCTAACCGTTTCACTAATCCTTGTTGCTCTTGTTTCTGTTCTTTTGGCTTCTGATATCCATTTTAATATGGCTTTCTTTGAAGAACGAGGGAATTTATCCCAATGTGCTTGTGCTGATTTGTTGGCTTCAAATTCTTTTTTTAAATCATCGGGTACAATCAGATTTTCCACATCGTTTAGGGCATCCCACATGCCATTGGCTTTAGCTGTTTCGATCGACTGTAGTCCTGCATGGCTCATCAATCCTTGGGCTATCATGTGTAAAGCCTTATTCTTGTTAATTGCGCTCCAATTGCTTTTAGGTTTTCTTTTGGAGAAAAATTGATAGCGGCTTTCTTCATCACGTTTCATTGTTAAACTATCAATCCAACCATAACAGAGGGCTTCATCAACTGCGTTGCTATGTGGTAAACGATTTGCTGATGCATCTTTTTTATAGATAATTAACCAAACAGATACTTCTTTTTCATGGTTTTCGGCGAGCCATTGGCGCCAATCGGCCTGGGTTTTGGCATAAAAAGCTTTAACTCCGTTTTTTATTTCTTCCATAGCAATGATAGTTCATTAGTCATTCGTTCACTAGTCATTGGTCACTTCAATCTTAATTGGTTTTTTGTATAAATGGTTAATCGACTCCAAACGCCAAACGCCCAACTCCAAACTGGTTCACTCGGTTAATTGTTGAAATCGGTTAATTGACTCTAAACGCCAAACGCTCAACTCTAAACTACCATTGCTCATTTATCGTTAACGCTGTATATCAGCTGCACAACACCTGATGGAGCGCTTTTTGTTTCTTTTAATGTTAACCAAACCCGATTGGTAATTTCGCTGAACAGTAATTTTCCTTCACCCAATATTACCGGATGTACAGCTAGCTGAAACTCATCAACCATGCCGGCATTTAAAAAAGTCGATATTAATTTTGCACCACCGTACAGCCAGATATCTTTTCCGGGAAGATTTTTAATTTCGTTTACTCTTTCTACAATATCCGTTTGGATAAAAACAGCACCTGTATCATCGCTGATTTTGGTTTGCGAAAAAATATATTTTTTCTTGCTGTTAATGTTTTCGGAGATCGATTTCATCAATTCATCCTCTTCTTCTCCAGGCTGGTAATTTCCCCAGAGATCATAGCTGATTCGTCCATAAAAAATAGAATCTATGCCATCTAAAAAATCGTTAAAATTGGCATCGCCATCCATAATACACCAATCAATTTCTCCATTAGGTCCTTCAATGTAGCCATCAAGCGTAACGGCAAGGTTTAGAATAATTTTTTTCATATTTCGAAATTATTTTATCCGTTCGATACTAAAAGCGCGATCTTCTTTGTTAAAACCCACTTTAGGGTAATAATCAAAAGCAGTAGGTACTGATAAGAGAAGAAGCATACATTGATCTCCGAGTTTTTGACGTGTAATAGCAATCATTTCTTTGCCTATTCCCGAACTTTTTAAATCTGTAAATACTGCTAGATCTGCGAGGTAAGCGCACCAGACCCAATCGGTAATGGTTCTGGAAATACCAACAAGTTTATCTTCCTGCCAGGCCGTAACCAATAAGTCTGCATTTTTTAACATCAATGCTATTCTTTCTGGTTCAGTTGGCCTTTTAAGTCCGGCCTGGACAAATAGTTCAATTACTTCTTCTGGTGTAGGGATAACACCTATCTCATAGGTAATATTCATATCAATAGGTTTTACTACTAAATTACAAAATATCACTTAATGGACTAATATAAAATAGGTTTTGAATTTAGATTTGGGATTCATCACTATCAGTTAATTTTTCAACTTAACCTTAACTTAACATATACGCTCTTACTTTGTTCAGCATTGCCTGATATAGATGCTTTTAACATGACCAAACCCTTTAGTGTTCTTGTACTTTTTCTGCTTTTTATTTCGAACGCGATTGCCCAGGAAGAAAAATTCGAATCGATTATTGCCCTGAATCAAAAAGATCCGACTGCAGCCCTGGCTCAATTAAAAAAAATATACGCCAAATCTATCGATGACAATGATGAGCTTTTAGAAGGCAAATGTTTGCAGCAGATGGGTAAGATTTGTTATACACAAGGGCATTTCAGTCAATCGTTAGAGTTCTTTTTAAAAGCCGATAAAATATTCAACAATGCCAATCAATCGCTTTTATTGGCAGCCAACCTTAACGATGCGGGCGTGCTCTACTATTATATGAAGCAGAAAGACAAGGCTATGCATAGCTATAACAAAGCCATCGGTATCTATAAAAGATCGAATAACTTAACCGGACAGGCAACCGTTTTGGGCAATATTGGGCAGTTATACGAAAAAAGGCAACTTTACGACAGTGCATTTTACTATCAAAAGCTCGCTTTAAAAATAAACGGGCAGGTTAATGATAAAAGTGGGGCGGCAAAAATACACGAAAACCTGGGCAGTATATATG
>NZ_JBFTRT010000566.1:0-3238 GCF_056399685.1 Pedobacter sp. 01N416 | reverse complement strand
GATCAATGCTTTACCGTTAGGATAGAAAAACACATCATCGTTTTTAAATTTATCTTTAACAAGAAGGACTTTACTATATTCCGACTGGCTTTCAGCTGCAGGCTCTATATTTTTTTTGATCTGATWGAGTCTGTAGAAATCCAGTTCATAATCAACAACCTGCTTCATCAACAGGTTAAATCTGGTATTCCTCGTGCGGATATTGGTTTGAAATTCGGCTGCTTTGCCTTTAATAAGATTAAAAAAAAGTGGCTTGCTTTTAAGTTCATCCGCAATTGAATTCCATCCCGCTAAGACAGTGTTTTCATCGGTTTGTTGACCAATAAATTCTATTTTTCGATTATTGATCGATACCTGCGCTTTATCTCCTTTTTTCAGGTACAAAGGAAATTGTCCGGCCAGAGCAGTAAATCCACCGACCATATAAAAACCATCATAGGAAGGGTCGAAGGAAAAGATAAAAGCCCCATCTTCTGCTAATTTAACCGATTTAACAAGTTTGGTTTCTCCGTCTTCTATTTGGAAGAGATACACAACCTTGTTGAGATTAGGTTTAAGCACACCTGTTATTTCAGTCGTTTGAGCAAAGGTAAAGGTGTTTAATACCATCAATACTACAATTGTAAATAGCTGTTTCATATTATAACTGGATTAATGTTTTTTTGGCTTCGGACGGGAGGAGAAACCAGAAATTTTAGGCTCGTTATTTTTCATTTTCTGCATCATAATTTCTGCAGCTTTCAAGTATTCATCATTACTGCTTTTCATTTCCGCTATCAGTTTCGATTGCTGCTCAATGGCGGCCTCTTTTTCACCAAAATAATAAGCCGCTAAATTCATTTTGCTTTTAACCGCTACCGAATTACTGCTCAATATCATTGCTTTTTTAAGTAAGCTTGTGGCTAACTCTTTATCTATAACATCCTTAGAGAGCTTGGATAAAGTAACCGCATAATTTGAGCAATAGTCAGAAATTCTGATTGAATCAATAGGAACTACAGGTTCAGGCGCATTTTTGTCATTTATTATGGTTTCACTTCCTATGGAAGAAGTTTTATTTGCGGGCAATAAAAATTGTGTGATATAGGTCCGTGAAGCCTTTAAAAGCTGAACGGTATCAGCATTTAAACTGTATAATCTGATTTTATATTCCAGGACTTTTTTGTTGCCCCTATCACCGATTTCAACAGTTTTAAGATTTTCGAAAAGCTTGTTCAATCCGGCTTCTTTTGCAGAAACCGATTGTTTGCTCCCAATAATATCTTCGGCCCTGCTTTTCGTTTCTTCACGAATTACCCGATAAAAAGAAGCTGCTGCAATACCATCATTTTTACATAAAACAGCATCAATGCGCTTATAATTGTTGATCATATAATGATACAGAACTGAATCAGCGCCATTGGTGAAATTAGATCCCATGAAAAATAGTTGAGCTGTAGAGGGTGTTGTGGTTACAAATTTTTCAATATATCGGCTTATTGCTGCACCAGTCCATTTTCCTGAAGCTTTTAAGCGCTTAATATAAGTTTGAGCAAAAAGTTCGTCATAATTACCGGCTTTATATTTAGCTTCCAATTCGTCTAAACTTATTTCTTTTTTTCCTGCATACTTCGCAAGCATTTTATCGGCCAAGTCTTTAAAGTCTGCAGCGGGCATCGAACTTTTAGATCGATCTACTAAGGTTTCATCATTTGGATTAATGAACAAATAAGTGGGGTAAGAATGTACTTCGTATTTCTTTGCCAGGGCAATGCCTTCGCCTTTTTCTGCATCGATTTTTACATTTACGAAACCTTTGTTGTACTTCGCCCCTATTTCGGATCTTGTGAATACCTGTGCAGCCATCACTCTACATGGACCGCACCAACTGGTGTACACATCCACAAAAATAGGCCTGTTTAGTTCTTTTGCCTTTTTTACTGCCTCTTTCCAGGATGTGTGTTCAAACTCAATTCCTTGCGAAAAAACGTTCAGGGTACTGAATAAGAGGAAACCGCTTAATAAAATCTTTTTCATTGGAATATAATTTGTCTTTTAAAGGTTATGAAGCTATCATGAGCGTATTCATTGCTGTTTGTGAGCGTTTGCTCATGATGGTTTCATTAGAATATATTTGTGCTTTAATGGTTAGATAGAAGAAAAATAACCACATCAAACCGTAAACATTATTGTTTTATCTTGGAAGATTGTCAATCCGTTTTTGCCAGTTCTTTTTCAATCAATTCTTTCAATTTTGGATCAGAAGGACGAGGCGAATCTGTTGATACTACATTTCCTTTTTTATCAAATACCATAAACCTTGGGATAACTGAAATAGCATAGTCTTTGGTTATTTTAGTCCAGCCACCGGCAAACAATTGTAGGCCATTCAAATCCAGCTCTTTCAGCGCGGTCAGCCATTTTTGTTTATCTTTCGGATAATCAACTGAAACCGATATAAAGGCTACATCTTTGCCTTTATACGCCTCCTCCATCTTTTTTAGGTAAGGAATCTGCTGTTTGCAGGGTGCACACCAGGTGGCCCATACATCAACTATCACTACCTTCCCTTTAAAATCATTTAGCGAAATCATTTTCCCCTTTTGATCAGGGTAAGTGAAATTGATACCGGGTTTAGGTCCGATTACACTGTTGTAAAGTTTTGTCCCCAGTTCTTCTACAACTGATTTCTGGTAAGTCGTTTGAAAGTACTTTCCATACTTATCCATAAACTCCTGGTAAGCGCTATAGTTGGCAGGCATTTTACCCTTACTTAGCATATAAGCGCCTTTGATCGCGTCGTTATCAAGGGTCATCATTCTTTGATCTATTGTTCCGCGGCTTAATATGGCAGAATTGGCATAAGTTTCCTTATTACCTGACATCGCAAAGTTGACATACATATCGATATAACGCTGACCATTAAGCATTCCCAATACAGCATCAGTTTTAAACTTTTTGGGTTCTATTATCCTATTGTAATAAGGCGGCAACTGTTCTTTTTTAATGAATGTGCCCCCTCTAGGGATAGCCAGAAAATTTAAAGCATATAAATCTAAACCGTATCCAATAATCTGTTTCATCGAAGCGTTGAATACTGTATTGGGCGTATGGATCGTTTTTTTAAATATTTCCGCTTGGGCAACCAGTTTTGTCAAGGCAGGAAAGAATTCATCATACATCTGCATCGAATGGAAGGAATTATACCTGATAGAATCCGTCATCTTGGCCCATTTGTATAAAACGGTATTCTCAGGGC
>NZ_JBFTRT010000565.1:0-4514 GCF_056399685.1 Pedobacter sp. 01N416 | reverse complement strand
ATTGTGATTACTGTAAACTAAATTATCCCGAATCACATTTCCCTTGCATTATGAAATCCATCAAAGGCAAATTAGATGTAGCCACTGGCGAAGTAAGTTTCGTGACTGGGCAGCCTATTGGTGGTATTGTGGTTAAAGGAGGTAAAAATCCAGGAGACGATGCAATTACCCTCGTAACCAACTCAAATGGAGAGATAGAATTTAATAATGCCAGTGCAGGAAATTATAAATTTATCATTTTGGTACCTTCCACTAATCCCAAATCGCGGGTAGCGGGCACGCCAATCGGTGGAATAATTGTTAAAGGTGGTAAAAATCCCGGTGGGAGTTTAATTACTTTAATTACGAATGAAAACGGAGAAATCGAACTCAACAATCTTCCTGTAGGCACCTATAAATTCACAGCAATGGGAGCTTCTGCAACAGAGAAAAGTAATCCGTTATACAAATCGAGTTATTCGGAAAAGGTAAATCCGCTATATAAAAACTAAAATCGTTAAATTTAGTCCACCGTCCATTTTTTGGCACTATTATGGAATCTTTCAAATCTGTGCATCTTTAAATTGTTACACATTTAAAACACACATTATGAAACGTTTAAATTTAATATTGAGCCTTGCCTTTCTTTTGATTGGGGTTCAATTATTTGCCCAAACCAATAAGGAAACTACAATAAAAATTGTAGCGGATAAAAATTATACTTTTGTTGCCAATACCGCCATGCCGATGTCGAACAACGACATTAATAAAGTATTAGCAATGATGCCTGGTAGTCAGGGTGGTGGTTCTATAAACCTGACGGGTTCGCAATACGATGTTAAGGTTACCAAAGACAGTATTGTTGCTTATCTGCCTTATTTCGGAAGATCTTTTTCTGCTCCGATGGATCCTACTCAAGGTGGTATTAAATTTACCTCTAAAGATTTCACCTACACAGAATCGAAGAATAAAAAAGGATCTTACACCATCCAGATTAATACAAAGGATGTAAAAAGAGAAAACTATCGGTTTACCATTAATATTTCGACCAATGGTTATGCTTCATTAACAGCAAGCAGCATGAATAAACAACCCATTATTTTTAACGGTTACCTGGACGAGCCGAAGAAACAGGATTAAGAGCTTGTCATCCTGAGCCTGTCGAAGGACCTATCTAAATTCATATTAAGGCATTTCGACAAGCTCAATGTGATACATCGATAATTAAATTATTTCTTAACCAACTCGATCTGGAAAATATGTGGCCACTTTTTACCGGCTACAAAAAGTCTTTTGGTTGCTTTATCGTAAGCGATACCGTTTAGCACATTATTAGCCTTTGCATCTTCGGTTTTAAAATAATCAGCTGGCAATAGTCCGGATAAATCGATCTTGCTTTCAACGGCACCCGTTTCTGGATTAATGATCAGGATTTCATTCGTAGTGTACACGTTTGCATAAATTTTCCCATCAATAATTTCCAGTTCATTTAAATTTTGAATTGGGCCTTTATTATCAAAAACATCAATCGAACCAATTTTTTGATAGGTATCTTTATTCAGAAAAAAGACAGTATTTGAACCATCCGTATTCAATACTTTCTCGCCATCAAAAGCCAGGCCCCATCCTTCTCTGCCGGTAGTGTACGAAAATTCAGATAGTTTTTTAAAGGTAGCTTTATCATATACAAAGCCAACTTTTTCGCGATAAGTTAACTGGATAATTTTGCTTCCGATTACAGTTATGCCTTCTCCAAAATACTGTTTATCCAAATCTGCTTTTTGAAGGATTTTACCTGTCGATGGTTCCACTTTACGCAAACTGGAATGACCGTAATCGCCAGCACTTTCGTAAAAAAAGCCATCATGATATTCTAAGCCCTCTACATAAGAAGAGGTATCATGAGGCAAGGTTTTAATTACTTTATAGGTATATTCCGTTGGCGCCTGAGCTGCTAAAACATTAATATTAGAGGTTAAATCCTCAGATTTTCCAGCGCCGAATATTTTGGCTGTTACCAAATGGTTACCCAATTTCAAACCTTCAGTTTTAAGTTTGATGGCCGAAGTATCGGCTTTTGAAATCATTTTAACGGTATCGATCAAGTAAACTACGGAGTCTACTTTCTGTTCAGCGCCAAACTGTACTTTAACATCAAATTCATTTCCTGACGGCACATTAAGACCAGTCATCGGTGAAATAAAACTACGGTAGGTTGTGGTAGAATCGTCTTTACACGAACTTACAAATGCAAGCACGATTCCGGTAAATATGAAACTTTTAATGGGGTTAATCTTCAGGCCAAAACGCATCTTCAATATGGTTTAAATTATAATTTTTATTTTTTGTAAATGTAATTGCAATAATATCAAAACGGATATCATTTTGATGGTTCATTAATTCAATATAGGCATTAGCAGCCAATTCCATCTGTATTTGCTTGGCTTTGTGTACAAATTCTTCCGGTTCGCCAAAAGCAACCGAACTCCTGGATTTAACTTCTACAAAAACCATAATGCCGTTTTTATAAACAATTAAATCTACCTCGGCTTTACCATGGGTCCAGTTTTCATCTAAAATCTCATAACCCTGGTCTTCCAGATATTGCCTTGCAATATTTTCGCCTGCTTTACCTAAATCATTATGAAACGCCATATCTAATATTGATTTTTTTACTGGACGATCGTCATGATTGAAAAGCCGTCATTTCGAGCGAAGCGCAACGCAATCGAGAAATCTATTATAGATCTCTCTCCCGATTTAACGTCGGGACTACGCTTCAGTCGAGATGACGAAATCTCTACAGGACTCCTTGGCAAGTGTAATTTATTTAACAATAACAGAACCCAGGAACTTAGAAATCTCTCGCTCAACGCCTTTAATCACTCCATAACGCTGCATTAAAATCATTTGGTTATCCTCGTTCTTTTCCTCTTTAATTTCTTTCAACAGATTCATCAATATTTTTTCGACTTTACGCTTTTTAAGGTGAAAAATGCCACCTAAAATAGTCGCTTTTAAATTCATCGTTTCATCTTTAACATAGATAAGATGTTTATTTAACCAGTTCTCACTTAAAGCATATTCTGAGGTTGAAAGTGTAATGGCCAGATCGGCAATATCTCTATCCTCATGTTTAACAAAGTGGTTCGACGTGGGTAATCGGCCGTTGTCGATTTCTGATTTATAATAATCGATAATTCTACAAGTTCGTGCCCGAAAGCCAGTAATAAGCGCACAATTTCTTTTTCCTGATGCTCATTTTCTTCTACAGGTGCTTCATGACCCATTGGGCCTGCGCTGTCATCCCATAAATCATCAGGTGGGCCAAGTGGCTCTGGTGCACCTGAAGAATATGGTTTCGGACTTGATGATGGATTTGCCCGCTGATTATTATCAAAGCTTTTTTTGAGCTTTGCCGAGCGCATTTTATTTAACTCACTCAGTAAAATATGCTCATCTATTTCGAGTAAACTACTACACTCCCTGATAAAAACGGAGGCCTTAATCGGGTCAGGGATTTTGGCAATACTTTCTACAATATCGCGGATAATGCCTGCTCTTTTAATCGGATCATTGCCCGCATCTTTAAGCAATACATTCGCCTTGTATAAAATAAAGTCTTTTCTATTCTGCTCGAGATAGGTTTTAAAAGCACCTGCCCCAACATGGTGCATATAAGAATCGGGATCGTGGCCATCGGGGAAGGAAACGATTTTCACGTTCAGTCCTTCTTCCAAAATCATATCCAAACCACGGAGGGAGGCTTTAATACCTGCAGCATCACCATCAAACAAAATGGTAATGTTCTGGGTAAAACGCCCGATCAGTTTAATCTGCTCTACGGTTAACGAAGTACCCGAAGAGGCTACTACGTTTTCTATTCCGGCCTGATGTACGGAAAGCACATCGGCATAACCTTCCGCCAGGTAACAGTTATCCAAATCGCGAATGGCTTTTTTGGCATGGAACAAACCATAAAGGACATTCGATTTGTGGTAAATTTCACTTTCTGGTGAATTTACATACTTAGGGACATTTTTATCGGTTTTTAAAGTCCTACCTCCAAAACCAATAATCCTGCCTGTAAAGTTGTGGATCGGAAACATTACCCGCCCGCGAAAGCGATCGTAAATTTTGCCGTTATCGTTTTTGATCGATAATCCGGTGGCTTCTAAAAACTCCAATTTATGTCCGGCGTTGATTGCGCTTTGAGTCATCGCATCCCATACATCCGGAGAATAACCCACCTCAAATTTTTTAAGGATGTCTTCCCTAAAGCCACGTTCTTTAAAATAACTTAAGCCGATGCCCTTTCCTTCATCTGTTTCCCAAAGCTGTTTTACAAAAAATGCAGCAGCGTACTGCGAAACGACATAAAGACTTTCTTTGGCACTTTGTGCTTCGGCATCTTGAGGGCTCAGTTCGGCTTCCTCAACTTCTATATTGTATTTATTGGCTAAAAATTTAAGTGCTTCGGGATATGAATATTTTTCATGATCCATAATAAAGCGCACTGAATCCCCCCCTTTACC
>NZ_JBFTRT010000564.1:0-3284 GCF_056399685.1 Pedobacter sp. 01N416 | reverse complement strand
TCTCCATATAAGTACTAGGGTAAATATTTCTATTCTGACAGATTTTCTCATTAAATTGATGAAACTGCCGATGAGCTTTTTCGATACAAAGATGACTGGCGATATCATGCAACGGATGAATGATCAACACCGAATAGAGTCTTTTTTAACAGGTTCAACGTTGAATACAATTTTTTCCATGTTCAATCTAGTCGTTTTTACCATCATTTTGGCCTATTATAACATTCATATATTTGTGATCTTTTTGATAAGTAGCGCATTATATTCACTTTGGGTTATGGCTTTTTTAAAACGGAGAAGAGATCTTGACATTAAACGGTTTGATATTTCAGCCAAAAATCAGAATAGTATAGTTCAGTTGATAGGTGGTATGCAGGAAATAAAATTGAACAACTGCGAGCAGCAAAAGCGGTGGGAATGGGAACATCTGCAGGCTGGCCTTTTCAGGTTCAGTATTAAAAGTTTATCGCTAGGGCAACTACAGCAAGCTGGTGCTTTCTTTATTAACGAAGGTAAAAATATCTTGATTACTTTTCTCGTGGCTAAGTCCGTAATAAATGGCGATTTGACCTTAGGAGGAATGATGGCAGTACAATATATTATAGGTCAGGTAAACAGCCCAATAGAGCAGTTGCTAGGATTTATACAATCTTTTCAAGATGCAAAAATCAGCCTGGAACGACTGAACGAAATCCATGAAATGGACGATGAGGAGCCTGTCAGCCAACAATTTCTTAAACAATTACCAAGTAACCAAAGCATTTCGGTTAATAATTTAAGCTTTACCTATCCAGGCGCGGGAAATGAACCAGTTCTTAAAAGCATAGACCTATCAATTCCTCAGGGCAAAACCACCGCCATAGTTGGGATGAGCGGTAGTGGAAAAACTACATTACTCAAACTCCTGCTTAGATTTTATACTCCTCAAAAAGGTGATATTAGAATAGGAGCTAGTTATCTTGATCAAATTAGCCATGGTTATTGGCGTAAACAATGCGGAACAGTTATGCAGGATGGTTTTATTTTTTCGGATAGTATTGCCAAAAATATTGCCGTGACTGATGAATATCCAGATACAAATAAGCTACAGCACGCTATCAAAATAGCAAATATTGAAGATTTAATTGATAGCCTACCATTAGGATTGAATACCAAAATTGGTGCTGAAGGCAACGGAATAAGTGCAGGACAGAAACAGCGAATTTTAATAGCACGAGCTGTTTATAAAAATCCAGAATATATCTTTTTCGATGAGGCAACGAATGCATTAGACGCCAATAATGAAAAGGTAATTATGGAAAATTTAAATGATTTTTTTCAAGGTAGAACGGTAGTTGTAGTGGCTCATCGCCTAAGTACAGTTAAAAATGCTGATAATATTGTGGTGCTGGATAATGGGATTATTGTAGAACAGGGAACCCATGAAGATCTTACAAAAAGTAAAGGAGAATACTACAGTTTGGTTAAAAACCAGTTAGAGCTTGGTAACTAATATAATTATAAAAATGCCAATAACACAAAAAAAAATATACCAGAATAGTGAAGAGGTAAATGAAATCATTAATGCTGTACCCAACTGGATTTTACGCTGGGGCATTACATTGATTTTTGCCGTTCTGGGTGGCATTATTTTGCTTTCGGCATTGATAGAATATCCTGATGTTGTCAAAACGAGTCTGAAGGTAAACTCGTTAAATGCGCCAAAAACGGTTTTGGCAAAACGGAATGGGAAATTAACTGCGCTGCTTGTAAAAGATGGACAAATGGTTAAGAAAAATCAATCTCTAGCCTATTTCGAAAGTACGGCAAATCCTGAAAATGTGTTGCATATAAATAAACAGCTAAAGATATTTCAGATAAAAGTCTTAAAAAATATTAATGAAATTTTGGTGTTACCTGCCAATTTAAATTTAGGGGAACTTCAAAGCAGCTATCAAAATTTTTATCAGCAGTATTTACAATATCAATCTACTCAACAAGATGGATACTATGTAAACAAACTGGCTTTTTTAGAACGGGATTTAAGAGATATTAATACCTTGAAAAATCAAATCCTCAAACAAGAGAAGATTCAAAAACTCGAATATGCCAATCAAGAAGAAGAATATAAAGCCTATCAAAAACTATTTAAGAACAAGGTAATCTCTAGAAGTGAGTTCACGCAGCAGGAAAACAAATTTTTGTCAGCCAAATATCCACTCCAACAAACAGAAACTGCGATACTGAACAATTCCAGCAGCTACACAGCAAAGGAAAAAGAATTATTGGATATTAAGCACACTATTGCCGAAGAGCAGGCAAAATTTGTACAGGCTTTAAATCAATGTGTAACTGAAAGTGATAATTGGATATTGGAGCATATTTTAAGAGCACCTTTGGCAGGCAAACTGAGTTTTGCAGGCATAATACAAGAGAACCAAAATGTAGTTGCTGATCAGGAAGTATTTATTGTGAACCCAGGTAATGCCATTTTTTTTGGCGAGATACAGATTCCTCAGTATAATATGGGTAAAATACATGAGGGTGAACGTGTCTTGGTAAAACTGAAAAGCTTTCCATTTGAGCAATACGGTATTATAGGAGGTCGGCTTTCGTATATCTCTGATGTAGCGTATAAGGACAGTGTTTTTCTCGCTAAAGTAAGTTTCGAGCAATTTGAAAATAAAGATTCTAATCGAAAAATAGTGCTTAAAAATGGAATGCAGGCAGATGTAGAAATTATTACTGAAAAAAGTTCATTGCTGCAACGCTTCTTTAGAAATGTAACTAAAATGCTAAATAGTAATAATTAGATATAGAATAAATGATAACTAGTTCACCCAGATTGGAAAACTAGAGAGAGAAAATAAAACTCTTTTATTGGCATAATGATAATCTACTTGGATTTCAGAACTTTCAAAAGGAATAAGTATGCTATCATTATCCAGAATTTGAATGGAGTATTCATTTAAGTGGGTGTTACGATAAAAATGGTTCTTTCCCACTTTTGGTGGCAATTATGAGAATTGAAGGTGAATGTTCGTTAGAATTTTATGAATCTTACTTTTCGGCCTATATTGTTCACCAGATTTCGCTTGAAAGTGGTCAATCAGCTCATTTTAAGCGGCTTTATGCTTCTGAAAGCAGGATTGGATTCATCGAGAACCAAAATAGAGATGTTCTAATTACCTTAAAATCAAAATTATATTTCTTATTCCGATGTGTTTTACAAAGTGGGCTGATTTGCTGTAAATCGTGTCCGGGAAGGCCGTTTCTTGTAAAACCATCTTCGCGGAGGATTAACC
>NZ_JBFTRT010000563.1:0-5822 GCF_056399685.1 Pedobacter sp. 01N416 | reverse complement strand
GAACAAGGCACACACAATGAATTACTTAGTTTAAATGGCAGCTATACCGAGCTTTATAACCACCAACTTTTGGAGGAGGAAACCCGAACTATTTAAATTGTATTAAAATTGTATTTTGAACTTTAAATATTTGCTTTATATTTACCGAAACCAAAAACCAACATCAATACCAACCATGGGAGAATTCGACAACAAGGAAAGAGAAGAAGTTTTTTCAAAGAAAGTAAGAGCAGGTAAGAGAACTTATTTCTTCGACGTGAAGGCTACTAGATCGGGTGATTATTATTTAACAGTTACCGAGAGTAAGAAAAGATTAGAAGACGGTGTGTTTGTAAAACATAAAATCTTTTTATACAAAGAAGATTTCGAAAAATTTGCAGAAGGACTAAATGAAACTGTTGATTACATCAAAACTCACCAAGATGTGGTTGAAAAACGTTATGAATATTCTGAAAATGGAGAACATAGCACTAAAGCAAGCGACGATTTTACTTTTTAAGTAATATAATTTCAATAAAAAAGCCTCCTGATTTTAAAAGTCGGGAGGCTTTTTCGTGTGCGTAATATTTTATTTTATGCCTCCGCCTGAGAGTACTGCCAACAGCAAAAGAAAATAACTGGCTATCAATACGATGGTAATTACACCCCAAAATTTAAAGAGCGATTTTACATGAGCAATGGCATCATTTAAATTTTCCTGATCGCCGAACAAAACCCCTTGTTTAACTTTGGCCGAAAAGCGCAGCAGCAATAAACTTGGGTAAAAAAAGAACAAAGCCAACAGCAGGTAAAATATGGTGATACCTGTGGCGCCAATACCGCCCAATGGCCCCAATTGATTGAGCATTCCTGGATTAGCCGTTACCGCAGCCCCTATTCCAAATGAGCCTAGGGTTAAAAATGCCGAGATAACAAAACCCACAACTGATAAAAATCTTGCCCATTTACTCATATCGTAAAAATAGCTCCGCATTTCTTCGGTAACAACCAACTTTACTTCCTGGGGCACTTCATTTTCAAAATCTTCCATTTATCTCTATCTATTTTGGGCTAAACTTAGATAAAATATAGATTTGATACAATAGCAAGGGTTTAAATAAAGGTTTTAAAAGCTTATCTTTGCGCGGAATTTTAGGCGGAAGGCGGAAGGCGGAAGGCGGAAGGCGGAAGGCGGAAGGCGGAAGGCGGAAGGCGGAAGGCGGAAGGCGGAAGGCGGAAGGCGGAAGGCGGAAGGCGGAAGGCGGAAGGCGGAAAAGGTAAATGGTTGATGACCAAAACTAAAGCTTGAGAACGAAACACAATGGCTATTGACCATAAGACTATGGACCAATGGCCAAAAACTAAAGATATAAAGACTAATAAATAATGGCATTACAATGTGGTATAGTTGGTTTACCAAATGTTGGAAAATCGACTCTTTTTAACTGTTTATCAAATGCAAAAGCGCAGGCAGCAAACTTTCCCTTTTGTACTATTGAGCCCAATGTTGGCGTAATTACAGTACCTGACGATAGATTAACCAAACTGGCCGAGTTGGTTAAACCAAATAAAGTACAACCGAATACAATTGAGATTGTAGATATTGCAGGCTTAGTAAAAGGTGCATCGAAAGGTGAAGGCCTGGGAAACCAGTTCTTAGGAAATATCCGTGCTACCAATGCAATTATTCATGTTTTACGTTGTTTTGATGACGGAAATGTAATTCACGTGGATGGTTCTGTTGATCCGATCCGTGATCGTGAAATTATTGATACTGAACTTCAGCTTAAAGATTTGGATACCGTTGATAAACGAATCCAAAAAGTTGAAAAAATGGCTAAAACAGGTGGCGATAAAGATGCTAAACGTACCTATGAAATTTTAACGGTGGTTAAAGCACATTTAGAAGCTGGCAAATCGATCCGTACTGCGGCATTGGCTCAAGATGATTTCGATTTTATTGAAGATTTAGGTTTACTTACACAAAAACCGGTAATGTATGTTTGTAATGTTGATGAGGCATCGGTAATTAACGGCAATAAATATGTTGATTTAGTGAAAGCTAATGTTGCTGACGAAAATGCTGAAGTTTTAGTGATCTCTGCTAAAATTGAATCAGAAATTGCCGAACTGGATAGCTACGAAGAGCGTCAGGAGTTTTTAGCTGATTTAGGCTTGACTGAATCTGGTGTAAACAAACTGATCCGTGCGGCTTATAAATTATTAAACCTTTACACTTACTTTACCGCTGGTGTACAAGAAGTTAGGGCCTGGACGATTACAAAAGGTTTTACAGCGCCACAAGCTGCTGGTGTTATCCACACTGATTTCGAAAAAGGATTTATCCGTGCTGAAGTAATCAAATACAACGATTTCGTAACCTTAGGTTCTGAAAATGCCTGTAAAGATGCTGGTAAATTGGGCGTTGAAGGAAAAACCTATGTAGTGGAAGATGGCGACATCATGCACTTTAGATTTAATGTATAATCCCTAAATCTCCTAAGGAGATTTTAAAAACATAAATAATACAGAGCCATTCTTTCGAATGGCTTTTTTGTTTATAGATGTTTTTACTATGGTTAGCCTGTAATGAACCATTTTATTTACTTTGAACCATATAAGGCATATAAGCACATATAAGCTAAATGAACTTGTATTTCTTAAATGGTAACAACGCTAAGCATTAAACGATGTCAGATCCTGAAATAAATTACCTTCGGTGAGCTCGCTTAAGGCTCGGTTTACTTCGTAGCTTTCCGCTTTGCTACAGGTCAGGATGACGAATGCTAGAGAAGGCACAGAAAAACGGAATTATATTACTGCGCCCAACCTAAAATATTAGCAGCTAAGTTACCAATAAACCCGATTAAAATGGAAAGCCCGCAGCTTAGCGAGGACTTGTAATGAAAAGCGGGAGCAAGCTTTAAAATATCTACTGCAATTGCTTTTCAAAAAAATATTTTAGCTCTTGGCATACAGCATTTATTTAATCGAAAGTTGAGAACTTAATAATGCAGTTGCATAGAAAGTAGTATGTCAGATGTTACCATCTGACACCACGAAAATGCATTAAGATTCCCGTATGCACGGGAATGACGGTCATTAGGTTAATTTAGCATCGGGTTTACGGAAATGCACAAAACTAGATGACACGAAAAAATCGACAAATTCGTTCAGTTTAAAAGTATTGATGCGATATTGGTTCAATTCTCTGCCTTCGTTGCTGATTACGGCTACTTTAAGGTTGTATTTCTTTTTTAAATCGCAGATCAACTGAATCATTTTGGGGTAAGGAAGTGATTTTTTGAACATAAACTCCTTAAAATCATCGTAGCTAAAATTCCGTTCTTCGAAGAAAACGATACGCTCCAAATATTCATCAAGCGTTAATTTACCCACTTCATAGGTATCGAAGGTAAGGTGATGGCGTTCTTCGAGATCAACAGAGTCGAGGTTAAAAAGCACAGAAGCTTCGCCCCTTGCATGCCTGTCCCAGCCATTGGTTAATAAAACGCCACCGATATCGGTAAAAAGTGTGGTAATTTTCTTTTGCATGATTTAGATTTAGAGTAAAACGCCTTTTAAAATTAATACGGCAACACTGAAATAGATTACTATTCCGGTAACATCAACCATAGTAGCTACAAATGGTGCTGATGAGGTTGCTGGATCGAGTTTCAGTTTTTTCAAAATAATTGGCATCATCGAACCGATTAAACTGCCCCATAATACAATGCCAACAAGAGTAAAAAATATGGTAGCTGCAATTAAAAACCAATGGGGGCCATAGTTGTAAAGGTGTAACTCTTGCCAGGTTACAATGCGGATAAAGCCAATTGTACCTAAAATAATGCCCAGCAAGGCTCCAGAAACAAGCTCCCGGCGCATTACGCGCCACCATTCTGCGATGGTTACTTCGCCTAAGGCCATGGCCTGGATAATTAATGTTGAAGCCTGAGAACCACTGTTACCCCCGCTACTCATAATTAATGGAATGAAAAGCGATAATACTACTGCTTTTTCGAGTTCAATTTCGAAGTGCTGCATGGCTGTTGCAGTTAACATTTCGCCTAAAAAGAGTACGATTAACCATCCTGCACGTTTTTTAACCAGTTTTAGGATTGGGATATCGAGATAAGGTTCATCCAAAGCCTCTGTACCCCCAATTTTGTGCATATCTTCTGTATATTCCTCATTTGCAATCCACAAAATATCATCAACGGTAACAATACCTAAAAGAATGTTATTTTCATCCACTACGGGTAAAGCCACACGGTTGTTCATCCTGAAGATATTGATTGCATCTTCCTGAGGATCGTTAGCTTTTAGGGCAATAAAACGTTTATCGGTAAGCTCGCCAATAATTGCTTCAGGATCGGCCAGTAAAACCTCACGGATCCTGATATCATCCAACAGTACTCCTTCTTTATCGATCACGTATACTACATCAATGGTTTCGGAGTTTTTTCCATAGCGCCTGATGTGTGCCAAAACCCTGGTGATAGACCATTCGGGTTTTACGGCGATGTAATCGGGCGTCATTAAACGGCCAATACTATCTTCTTTGTAGCCTAAAAGTGCAAGCGATTCTTTACGTTCTTCGGGTGGTAAAAGCGTAATCATTTTTTTTACCACATCGCCTTTTAACTCGCTAAAAAGTGCTGTACGATCGTCTGGCGGCAGATCTTTGATAATCTGATTGAGTTTATTGCCCGAAAGTTTTTTAATGATACGCTCCTGCGTAGGAAAATCCAGAATCCGAAAAACGTTTACCGCCCTGTTAAGAGATAAGGTTTCGATAAATTTAGCTGCATATTGTGGAAGTTCATCAATCAGTTCTTCAACATCCGAAATATTCAGTTGATCGAGATATTGCTTTAAAGCCTTATCATTTTCTTTTTCAAGCAGTTCCTGAATCTCTTCCACAACCAATTCTTCCATAAAATACAATCTAATTTATTACATGCCTAAACCTCTATTAACGGTTCGCAAAGGTGCATTTTTATTTCTTAAAAAGCCAACGGTGTAGGTTTAAAATTAGCCAGAAAGGTTTCTTAAATTAAAAATAAAGGGGAATAAACTCAATAAAGCAGCCCGTTGCTTTATGATTTAATCATTTTTTAACATAAAAAATATCTCAACAGCAGGAAGTTAATTTTGATATGGACTTACAGATTAAAAATAGACTTGTTTTTGTAATGAAATGATTTTGATTTTTCTATATTTGCAGCCTTATGCTCCCGTAGTTCAATGGATAGAATTATGGTTTCCGGTACCATCGATATGAGTTCGAATCTCGTCGGGAGCACTAATCAAACCTTGCCAAGCTTCTTGGCAAGGTTTTTCAAAAAATAGGGTTGTAAAGTGACCTAACCAGTTGTGCATGATGGGGAATATTGACTGATCAAGATCCAAAATCAATCTGAACAAGAAAAATAGGTCAGCAATAAAATTTGCTATTTCAAATACTTAAATTTGTATATGAACCCTGAAAATGACTGCGCCACCGATGATAAATTGATCAAGAAAAAAAGGCCTCTTCAAATACAAACAGCCATCTTCGGCATTATTGCTTAACGCAATTCCTCTGCAGGTATGAACTGGTCATTCCCATAAAGGAGACCTTTTCGTGTATTTCTACTTGCTTCGAAAATACTTATTCCTCACCATTCAGGTTTAAATAGTGGCCAACCTCAATAAATATATTTTCGAAAYAAAAATAGAAACCATAACTATCTCTTATTTTTCGAGGAGACTGCGCAATTTCAATATTACCTTCTACCAACCTTTTGTGAAGATCGTCGACCGCTTCGGCAGTTTCGAGCATAAAACCAATATGAAAG
>NZ_JBFTRT010000562.1:0-4570 GCF_056399685.1 Pedobacter sp. 01N416 | reverse complement strand
GTTTAGGTGGCCACAACCTGCAAATATTGTAGGATTATCGCACCAGCCCGCCAAACGTTCCGACGGAACGAAAACGCCAATTATTCAATTGGCTACCTACGAAACGTCCCTAAGGGGACGCTAAAGATTAAGATTTCTAAATCGCAACCCGTTCCAGAGGAACGCCTCATGGGTAGAAAAAAAATGAAACGTTTTTTCGTTCCGTAGGAACGTTTCGTATTTGAAATTTGCTATTGCCACCCTGCAACCCCAAATGGCGTTACTAGCCGTGCCACCTAAACCCGATGGCAGCGGGCATGAAATAAAGCGGACAGCGGGACGAACAACGATTTGAAATACTGACCTTGCTTTTCAAATCACCACTTATCATATTGCGCGGTTAGTGGTAGGCGCTTAGCGTTTAGTAAATTAAACGCTTTACGCACTACGCCAAACTCAAAATCTCTCTTGTGTTGCGACAGACTTTTCTTTAAATTGGATATAAAAACTAATTTATATAAGTTTGCTAAAATTTATTAAACAAGAATGGAAAGAAGAACCTTTAAAACCTTTGGTTTACTTGCAACAGCAACTTTGATAACTGCTTTCTCTGCATGCCAGAACAAAGACACTAAAACTACTGAAACTAAAAAAACAGAGGGTACTACTGCAGCGGTTTCTCAAGCTGAGAAAATTGTGTATGTAAACTCCGACTCGTTACTTACAAAATATGAATACTTCAAAGACCTAAAAGTGAAATTTGAAGGTAAGACCAAAAATGCTCAGGCAGACATGCAAGCTAAAGGTCAGGCTTTTCAAAGAGAAGTTGCACAATACCAGCAATCGGCACAAACTTTATCTGCCGATCAACGTAAAAGCACTGAAGAGCGTTTAGCACGTAAACAACAAGAACTACAAACTTACCAACAAAATGCTGGTGGTGCTTTACAGAATGAGCAAGCTGCTGAGAATGAAAAACTTTATGATAAAGTGGCTGATTACTTAAAAGGTTACGCTAAAGAAAAAGGTTATAAAATGGTTTTAACTTACTCAAAAGGTAACAGCGCTATTTTATTTGCCGACGAAAGTTTAGATGTTACTTCAGAAGTAATTAAAGGCTTAAACGCAGAATACAGCAAAAAATAAGCGAATAGCCATTAAAATATAAATGCCTCGTATAAAATCGGGGCATTTTTTTTGTGCTGTTTTTTATAAAAGATCAAATTAATATGGACAATCAACATCAGGAATATATGCGGATGGCAATCGAGTTATCCGTACAAAATGTAAGCGAAAGCATTGGTGGGCCTTTTGGAGCTGTAGTGGTAAAAGATGGGAGGTTGATTGCTAAATCGGCAAATAAGGTAACCTCTACCAACGATCCAACTGCGCATGCAGAGGTTTCGGCAATCAGGCTGGCCTGTACAGAATTAAACACTTTCGATTTAAGTGGCTGTGTAATTTATACCAGTTGTGAACCTTGCCCCATGTGTTTAGGCGCCATTTATTGGGCAAGAATTGATACGATTTATTATGCAAATACCAAGGCTGATGCCGAACACATTGGCTTTAGTGATAAATTTATCTACGAAGAGCTAGACAAGCCGATGGAAAACAGAAGCCTGCCGGTTATCCAACTGATGCGCGATGAAGCCCTGGCAGCTTTTAAGCTATGGGAAACCTCACCAATGAGGATAGAATACTAAAACAGGAAAGGTGCCGATAATCAGCACCTTTCCTGTTTGGAAATCATTGTTTATTTGCTCGATTCTTTTCCTGCCAGCAAGCCGATCATCGAGTCTATTTCTTTCACCACACCATCATCAGAGCCAGAAAAACCTACTGCTTTAAACCTGATATTACCATCCCCATCAATCACAAATTTGGTTGGGATTCCATCAACTTTATAGGCGCTTACCACATCAAATTCGGAAGGGTCTTTTACGTTTTTGGTATCGTACAGCACATTAAAATTGTATTTTTTTGCAGTAATAAAATCAGTTACCAATTTTTCTCTATTCTCTTCTGTTTGCCAGGTATTTACAAACAGGAATACCACATTTGGATTACTGGCATATTTGTTTAAGGCTTTTTGCATGCCTGGGAAAGAAGACACGCAAGGTCCACACCAGGTTGCCCAATAATCTAAAATTACAATCTTTCCCTTCAAACTGGCTAGACTTACGGTTTCGCCTTTAAGATTTGTTAATGAAAACGCAGGGGCTGGAATATTAATCATTTTTTTTATCCATTCTGCGCGCTCTTTTTCTAAGGCTGCTTTTTCTAAATTGGCCAGGTAAGTTTCATAAGTTCCATCTTTCTTTAGTTTAGTATAAAGCACTTTAAATTCGTTCTTTAACGAATCATTGCCTTTACCCTCTTTAATTAATTTTTCGGCCTCAGTATAAGCTTTATCATCCTGGCCATCCTTAATTAAATAAGTTACATAACGGGACGATACATCGGGCGGAACTGTCGCATATAAAGGAATGGCTTTCTCTTGCATAGCTAAAGCCTCTTTAAATTTTCCCTGATGATATAACAACAGTCCATAAGTATCAGCATACATACCATAAGCGCCGTCTAAATATTTGAGGTATTCTTCTTTAGTGTTGTAATATTTTGGCATCTCATCATTTCTTGATGCTTCTATCAGTTCGAGCGATTGTTTTGAAAGCTGAACAGCAAGCTCGATATTCTCTTTTTTCTCAGCAGACGGCCAGGCAAAACTATTGTTATACAAACTTGCCCTGGTCATTTTATCGGTGACCTTCTTGGCGTAATCCTGAAATTTCTCCAGATCTTTAGCTTTTATAGCGCTGTTAGCCAACATACTATAAATTGAGTTCAATCTACCTGCATCTACTGTTTTACCTGGATCAAGTTTAAAGGCGGCAATCATTTCTTCGGCCTTTTGTATTTGTGTGGCAAAATCTTTTGTACCATAAAGTGAATTCATACCATCATTCCAGGCGTAATTTCCTGTAGGGTATTTTTTAATTATGATGGCTTTAACAGAATCTGCCTGAGTTTTTTTCTTTAATAGTGAGTAAAGGCTTAAAGCTGTACCTAAATCTTCTTCTTTTGGTTCTTTTAGTTTCGATAACGCAGAAATATTCTCATTGATTAGTTTCGTTCCTTTATCCTTCAGCTGGCACTCTCCCTGCTTTAGTAAATTCTAAAACATAACCGGCAGGCGCTTMATCTTTTTTATCACCTACCGAAAAAGCAAGTCCAACTATGGTAACGCTATCCGGAGTAGAAATTTCTCCCTTATAAACCGTTCCGTCTTTAGTGAGTTCAATTTTAGTGCTTTTGGGATTCGATTTTGAAAAAAAAGTATAACTGGTACATTTTACATCAGCCAAATTTTCGAGATTGGTCCCCTTAGGGTCGTAAGTAAATTTAACTGTACTTCCTGCTGCAGGCGTATTAGCAGAAAATTTCACGCCTTGTGCATTTGCTACTCCAGCAGCAAATACGAGTAAGCATAACAATTTTAAGGTTTTCATAATGAAAGGATTAAGTTCATATTTAGGTAACTAAATATATAGTTTATTCTTTATTCTTCAAAGTTATTTTATGTTAAATTTTAAGGAATAATTATTGTAGTAATTAAGCATGACCTACGAACAAAAAATAAGTAGTGAACTAAATTTCTGGAAGTTTAAAACCTTGCAAAAACCTTCGCTCTTGAATAAGGTAACTAATAAGGTGCAGAAGAAAATAAACAGTTATATTCCTGATAAAGTTCATAATGCCATAACTACTGCGATTAAACAGATGGTTAAGGCTGTGCTTTTTGGTTCTACATTTACCACATCGAAACCAATTACCGATTTAACCTTGATGCACCGCGAGGCATTAATTAAGCAAAAGATAGAAAACTATAAAAAAACAGGTGCGGCAGAAGGCGGAATTACAGGAGCAGGAGGTTTTTTAATGAGCCTAGCGGATTTCCCCCTATTGCTGGGCATAAAGATGAAGATGCTTTTTGATATTGCTGCAGTTTACGGATACGATGTTAAAGATTACCGCGAACGTTTATATATTTTACACATCTTCCAGCTGGCCTTTTCAAGTAAAAAAGAAAGCCAGAATATATTTATGAAAATGCAGGATTGGGATGATAAAGCCCATCAATTACCTACCAATATTGATGAATTTGACTGGCTTACCTTCCAACAGCAATACCGCGATTATATTGATTTAGCGAAACTTGCGCAGATGCTTCCATTTGTAGGGGCAGCAGTCGGTGCAGTCGCCAATTATAAATTGATAGAAAAACTGGGCAAAACAGCAATGATGAGTTACCGGATGCGGTATTTCGGTTTGCAGTATGCAGTGATCAGTTCGCAGGAAACCGAAAACCGTAAACTGCAAACTGAAAACTAACTAATCCTCCTCTTCGAACATTCCTCCTATCAAATCGTCAGTTTCACGTCTGTCTTTTTTAGTCGGACGGCCAGTACCTCTATCGCGTTTTAAATTTGGTGCATGAAACATCGATTTAAAAGCATGCGTTTCTTCAACAGGCGTTAAATCTTTATATTTTGTTAAGGCTGTTGGCGAATCTGTTCTGTTGTACGAC
>NZ_JBFTRT010000561.1:0-3706 GCF_056399685.1 Pedobacter sp. 01N416 | reverse complement strand
CAGTAAAATCATGCGCTATTCGCTGGAAATGGACAAAGATGACCGCATGACATTAATAGAAGAGGAAATTGAGCATATTAAAAATGTAATTAAAATTAATCAGCTTCGTTTCAATAACAAGTTACAGATCGATTTTAGTGTGAATGGAAATACCGATAATGTAAGATTGATTCCATTAATTCTAATTACTGTTGTAGAGAATATCTTAAAACATGGCAATTGTACAGATAATTTGCATCCTGTTAAAATAGCCTTAAGCATTAACGAAACCGACCATCATATTCGTTTAAGCACCTGGAACAAAAAGAAAAAAGGGCCTAAAGAACTCTCGAGTGGTATAGGTATGGAAAACATAAAAAAAAGACTCGCAAATCATTACAAAAAAGGGGTTGAGTTTACTTACCACTGCCTACAAAGAGTTTGCCACTGCCGGTTTTGATCTTGATGTGGTTGATTATTTAGTTAAACCTATTCCTTTGCCCCGTTTTTTACAAGCCATAAACAAGGCTCAAAAGATTATTAACACTAAAAAAAACAGCGCACCTGTGAACCAGCAGGATGATGATTATTTCATGGTTAAAACAGAGGCTAAAGGTAAAATGCTAAAAATTAATATTGCCGAAATTGATTTTGTTGAAGGCATGAAAAATTATATTGCTTTTCACCATAATGGCATTAGAACGCTTGCGCTTCTAACCATGAAAGATGTAGAGGAAAGATTGCCCAAAGCACAATTTATCCGTGTGCAGAAATCGTTTATAGTGGCGCTTAATAAAATCACCTCCATTGATGGAAACAGGATTATTTTAAAAGGCATTTCTGCAGAAATATTGATAGGAGAAACTTACCGCAAAGATTTTTTAGATATGATGAAGCAAAAGCTGATCTCTTGAGCATTGAGCGAAAAGCAGAGAGCAGAGCGTACAGCGTTGCCATTAAGTAGATATGTTTCTTTTTCTAACTGCACCTTGTAAATCAGCAGGAAACAAAATCAGTTTTTAGCTTTATTTATGCTCATCGTCTTTTTATGCCATCCTTCTATCTGAGGCAGATCTTTTTTATATTGTTCAACATTCCATACAATACCCATATCAATCAGATAAGCAGCATAAGATCCAAGACCTATATCTGCCCTTCGGGTATCAACATGATCAGGATCGATCATGGGCATAATGGTATATTTATTGGTCAGCATATTCCAGGCTACCTGACTTCCATAAATCTGTTTCCTACCCTGAAACATCGCAATCCTATCTTCGAGCAGCGCCAAACTGGTGGCTTTTAGTTTTTTGTTCTTTGCAGCAATTCGCATAATAGGCAAGTATTTTTCCTGCGTTTTCAAATCTGCATGCTGGATCACCATGAATAAAGCTGAGTTGGCAGCCTCCCCTATTTCATCAATACTTAACCAACCGTATTTATCAATAATTGCCGATACCCTAATCAGGTTCAAAGAATCTACTTTATTGATTAACTCAAAATGTTTACGTAGAGTATCTTTTAATTTAAGACTATCATCTGCAAAGTGATTCCTGATATCGCTGAGCTGGCCTCTGTAAATCTGATCTAATCGCCCAATAGAATCAAGTTGCTTTATCAGGATACTATTATCATTTATTTGACAAAAGGACGAGCTGGTAAATAACAGGAAGATAATCGATAAATATATAAGTCTCATAGTAATCGAGGTAAAAAGCGTTACCACTAATATCATGATAATCTTTAGCCCTGGCAAATTCAATCGACGTGACACTAGTCAAATTTTAACCATAATAATCCTTTAATTAACCTCTCTTATCATTCAATTACATAGTCAAACGTTTGCCCTATTTTCTTTACAGAATAATAGAATTGCCTACCCCAAAAAGCATTATCTTTGTCCAAATCATAAAAAATAAAATATGCTTAAAGGATTTTTTAACGTACCTACCCCGGTTAACGAGCCTATTAATAGCTATGCGCCAGGCACAAAAGAACGTTTGCTTTTAAAAGAGGCTATCGCAGAGGCACGTTCTAAACAATTGGATATTCCAATGTTTATTGGCGGAGAAGAAATACATACAAAAAACAAAAAGAAAGTAGTAGCTCCACATGATCATCAGCATGTACTGGCCACATTTAGTTATGGCGACAAAAGTCATGTAAAACAAGCTATAGATGCTGCCTTAGCTGCCAAAGCTGATTGGGAAGCTTTAGCTTGGGAACACAGAGCGGCCATCTTTATGAAAGCTGCAGATTTGATTGCTACAAAATACCGTTACCAAATTAATGCTGCAACCATGCTTGGGCAAAGTAAAAATGCCTATCAGGCAGAAATAGATGCCGCTTGCGAATTGGTAGATTTCTTACGTTTTAACGTAAGTTATATGCAGGATATTTATGGCCAACAGCCTCCAGTATCTCCAAATGGCATGTGGAACAGAACCGAACAACGCCCCTTAGAAGGTTTTATATTTGCTTTAACTCCTTTCAACTTTACAGCAATTGCGGGCAATCTACCTGCTTGTGTAGCCATGATGGGTAATGTGGTGGTTTGGAAACCTGCTGATACGCAAGTTTATGCGGCTAATGTAATTATGCAAATTTTTCGCGAAGCTGGCTTACCTGATGGTGTAATTAATCTTATTTTTGCCGATGGCCCTGAAGTAGGCGATGTAGTTTTTAATCACGCTGATTTTGCAGGTATTCACTTTACCGGTTCTACCAAAGTTTTTCAGGAGATATGGAAAACAATCGGCACAAATATCCATAAGTACAAATCATACCCACGTATAGTTGGTGAAACTGGTGGTAAAGATTTTATTTTGGTTCACCCAAGTGCAGATGTTGCAGCTTCGGCTACTGCAATTGTACGTGGTGCTTTCGAATACCAGGGACAAAAATGTTCTGCTGCCAGCCGTACTTATATCCCACAAAGCCTTTGGCCTGAGATTAAGAAAATAATGATCAGAGATTTAGCTTCATTTAAAATGGGTGGAACTGAAGATTTCAGCAATTTCATTAATGCTGTAATTGATGAACGTTCTTTCGATAAACTGGCTAAATATATTGATCAGGCTAAAAAAGATAAAGGAGTTGAAGTTATTGCCGGTGGTAATTATGATAAGAGTAAAGGTTATTTCATAGAACCAACTGTTTTAGTGGTTGACGATCCGAAATATACCACTATGTGTGAAGAACTTTTTGGCCCGGTATTATCTGTATACGTATACCAAGATCAAGAATTCGACCAGATTTTAGAAGTAATTGATACCACTTCACCTTATGCTTTAACAGGGGCTATTTTATCACAAGATAGGTATGCTATAGAAAAAGCCAGCTACGCATTACGCAACTCAGCTGGTAATTTTTACATTAACGATAAATGTACGGGTGCAGTAGTTGGGCAACAGCCATTTGGCGGCGCCAGAGGATCAGGCACAAACGATAAAGCTGGTGCAATGATTAATTTGTTACGCTGGGTTTCTCCACGGACTATTAAGGAAACTTTTAATCCGCCAACTGATTACCGTTATCCGTTTTTAGCTGAAGATTAATATTAATATATAAGGCCAAGCATTATACTGTTTGGCCTTTTTTATGCACATATAGTCCTCGTTTGCAACGAGGATTATGAAGAAAAGTGATTGTATCGCCTAACTTATACGCCACATTAAAAATGTGGCTCTCGTGCATCCTCGTTATAAACGAGGACGATTGTATTAAT
>NZ_JBFTRT010000560.1:0-3317 GCF_056399685.1 Pedobacter sp. 01N416 | reverse complement strand
GAGTAAACACGGTAGAATTCTGGTTGCCATGAGTGGCGGGGTTGATAGTTCGGTAGCGGCTGTAATGTTGCATGAGCAGGGTTATGAGGTTATTGGCTTAACCATGAAGACCTGGGATTATGCTACTTCTGGCGGTAGCAGTAAAGAAACTGGCTGTTGCTCATTAGATAGTATCAACGATGCCCGTACACTTGCCGTAAACTATGGCTTTCCCCATTATATCCTTGATATCAGGGATGAATTTGGCGATTATGTRATCGATAATTTTGTTGATGAATACCTTGCCGGAAGAACCCCAAATCCATGTGTTTTGTGCAATACACACATTAAATGGGAAGCACTTTTAAAACGTGCCAATAAACTCGATTGCGAATTTATCGCAACAGGGCACTATGCCAATATCCGCCAGCAAGACAGCGGCCGTTATGTAATTTCAAAAGGAAAAGACGAAAACAAGGATCAATCTTATGTACTGTGGGGCGTTTCGCAAGAAAATCTTTCGCGTACTAAATTCCCATTGGGCAGTTTTGCAAAATCTGAAATCAGACAAATGGCTTTGGATATGGGACAGKAAGAACTGGCAAAAAAATCGGAGAGTTACGAAATCTGTTTTGTTCCGGATAACGATTACAGGGCTTTCCTAAAACATAAAGTAGAAGATTTAGAAGATAGAGTAGCCGGCGGAAATTTCATTTTAAGTAATGGAATGGTTGTTGGGCAACATAAAGGTTATCCTTTTTACACCATTGGCCAACGTAAAGGTTTAGGCGTTGCCTTTGGCGAGCCCATGTTTGTAACGCAGATCCTGCCAGAAAGTAATACGGTAGTTTTGGGTAAAGCTGATGAGCTTGAACGCCGCGAAGCCATGGTACGTAACATTAACCTGATAAAATATGCAAGCATTGAAGAACCAATGAATGATGTGATTACCAAAATCCGCTACAAAGATACGGGTATGCTAAGTACAATTGTTCAGGAAAAAGATAAAATGCGTGTGGTGTTCGATCACAATGTTTCAGCAATTGCACCAGGACAATCGGCGGTATTTTACGAAGGAAATGATTTATTGGGCGGAGGATTTTTAGTTTAATCGCTGAGATCCATTTACGACCATAGAAAACGAAAGAGGTTTATCATAAAGGCAATTTCAGCTCAGATGATGTCATGTTGAGCCTGTCGAAACACCTTAAAGAGTATTTAAATAGGTCCTTCGACAGGCTCAGGATGACAAATCTATATTTATGACACAACCTCTTTTTGTTTGAATTTTATTAGGCTATAGTCGAGAAATCGTCATGCTGATTCGATAGCTATCGGATTTATTTCAACATCTTTCATGCCATCTATTTATTTTAGACTTCTATAATCTATCCATCATAAAAGTAAGTTTATCGAATTAAGATTCCCGCTTAGGCGAGAATGACGACCGCCATAAAATATCACGATAGAAGTCTTTTTTTTATTCACTTCCTTTAAAAACATTAAGAGAAGCTGTTTTCCAGTGGATGTAACCTAAATTACCGCAGGTTTGGGCTACAAAGTTTTCTACATCCTCAGGCACGTCGTTAACAACACGCCATCTTATTTTATATTTGGGGTTATAACTTATATACACCACTAAATCATCACTACGTTGCCCAATGGCCTGTAAATGCTGCAAATGAATGTCCTGCAGATCTGCAGCAGCAATCCTCAGTCTTTCATTCATGATTTTACCTAATGAAAGATCTGGTCTAAAATCTGTTTCGAATATGGCTAAAACGGTAACGGTCATAGAAAAAATAAATATATCAGCAAACAAACCAAGCAAGAAGCTTTTTGTTTAAAATCATCAATTAAATACATCGGATTATCTTTATGATATCTCCTGTATTCTGTCTCTTCAAAAGCAAATCTATACTAAAAAAATTAGTATCAAAATTTATTTTTGTATTTTTTTTAGTCAGCACAAAAATTATAGAAATGCATGACACGGCGTACCAAAAGGTTAATAACTCCAGTATTGTGCATAACTATCTTAAACATCTGATAGCTAGACTAGTTATCTATATAATAAAAATAGAGCTTATGAAAAAGTGCATCTATGTAGTAGAAGACAATCCGAGTATTAGAGAAATCATCGAATTTTTATTGATCGAAGAACTTTACGAAGTAAAGACCTGCCCTAACACCAACGATTTTTGGTTTCAAATGAGTAAACACCGGCCAGATATGGTAATTCTTGATATTATGTTGCCTGATGGAAATGGTCTGGATATCTGTAATACGCTAAAGCGAAATATTAAAACACATGATATTCCGGTAATGATGATGTCGGCTAACAACCATTTGAACGCAGTTAAGGCTAAATGTGATGCGGAAGATTTCATCAACAAACCTTTCGATCTGAACGATTTTGTTAATAGAGTAGATAAATATTTGCTTAATTAAAGGAAATCGTCATTGCGAAGCCAATTTTTCATTGGATGAAGCAATCTTGTACCAGGCAGTATGAAAGATTGCTTTCCCGAAAAGTCGGGACAGGCTGTCGTTCCTCCTCGCAATGACGAATTAACCCCCTTAAAGTATTATACTTTCAACTGCTTTACCCAGCGCTACATCTTTTATAGTAGGCATGCTTAAGCCTTCGGCCCTGAATGCTGTAATGTCAACCATGCCCATAAAGCCTAAAACAGATCTTAAATATGATTCTGTAAAGTCGTAAGGCTTCATTGGTCCCTCCGAATACACGCCGCCAGACGAAATGGCCAGATATACTTTTTTGTTTTTTACCAAACCTTCGGGGCCTTTTTCTGAGTAGCTGAAGGTTTGACCGGCACGTGCAATATGATCGATCCATGCTTTTAAAGTAGAAGGAATACCGAAATTATACAACGGCGCACCAATTACAATCACATCAGCATCTTTAAGTTCGGCAATGGCCTCATTTGAATGTCTTATTGCTTCCGAAAATTCTGCCGTGTGATTTTCTTGCGGTGTAAAAAAAGAATTGATGTGTACCTCTTCCAAATGTGGAAATGGGGTATTGGTAAGATCATGTGTAGTTAAAGTGCTTCCCGGATTTGCAGCCTGTAATTTYTCAACAATCGCATTTCCCAATTTAATACTGAATGATGCTTCGCCTCTCGGGCTTGATATAAGATGTAATATTTTCATTTTTTTTGCCTTTTTATGTCTGGCAAAATTATAGATACGAAGTATCAAAAAGCTACTACTATACCAGAGGATAGTGCTATCCTTTGGTATAGTTGCTACTTCATCTCAATAAAAAAGGAGCTTATTTAACTAATAAGCTCCTTCAACAAAAACATTAATAC
>NZ_JBFTRT010000559.1:0-3319 GCF_056399685.1 Pedobacter sp. 01N416 | reverse complement strand
GGATGAAAAGGGGCGGATATTTTTTGGTACCTACAATGGTCTCAATATGTTGTTGGATGATGAAAAGCATTTCAAATCCTTTTTGCAATCGGGTGATAAGTTGTTTTCAAACGACATTATTTATTCTGCCAGATTGGAAAAAGGAGGCAAATTGTGGTTAGGAACCGAAGATGGGGTAACTATTTTCGATACCGCCACCGAGGTTTTCTCAAACATTCGTCCCAACAAACGTGAAACCTTTGGCCTTAGCAATAAGTCGGTTAGAAGCATTTGTATGGCTAATAATGGCATTATTTGGCTAGGTACCTACCAGGGCGGCGTTAATAAGTTCGATCCAAATTTAGCACTGTTTAACCTAAAGCGTAGCAGCCCATTTGATCCAAAAGGACTTTCCTCGCCCATTGTCACTTCTTTTGCCGAATTCTCAAAACAAAAAATCTTTGTGGGCACGGATGGCGGAGGACTACATTTTTTCGATCGGGACAAAGGTGTGTTCGAGCATATCGACATGAAAAGCAAAATTGATTTTTCCCGAAATCCATTGGCCATCCTTACGCTAATGCTCGATTCCAGGGGTGTGCTTTGGGTGGGAACGTATCAGCATGGTTTGTTTGCCTATAATCCCAAAACCAAAACTTACAAACAATTCCTGGCCGGACCATCGGCAACTGATCTTAGCCAAAACGAAATTTTCGCTATCAAAGAAGATAGCAAGGGTTTGATATGGATTGGTACAAACGGAACTGGAGTGAATGTATTTGATTATAAGACGAATTCATTTACCCGGTACGGCACTCAATCCTCGCCACCTATGGTGCTCCCTAGCAATGGTTTTATACGTGCAATTGTTGAAGATCCTTATGGAAATATGTGGATATCATCCAGCGGAACGGGAATAGCCGTATTTCAACGCAACAACGGTGAATTTAAAGTGTACCGAAAAGCAAATAGTGGGCTTTCTAATGATGTGGTATTGAGTTTGTTATGTGATAGTAGAGGGAATATTTGGGCCGGAACTGATGGTGCCGGGCTCGATCTTTTCAATCGCCGTACCGGAAAATTTACCAATTTTAACGAAACAAACGGATTGCCAAATGCTATTGTTTACAAAATATTGGAAGGCAGAGACGGTCTGATTTGGTTCAGTACCGATAATGGCATCAGTTGTCTTGATCCAGAAACAAAAAAAATAAAAAACTTTGGGCGTCCCAATGGGGTGCAAGACAGTCCTTTTATATTGGGTTCGGGAATCAGCACTTCAGATGGCGAGCTTTATTTTGGCGGGCAAGACGGTTTCAACTATTTTAATCCGCTTGAATTGCCCTCCAATAATGTGGTTCCAAATGTGTTGCTTACCGAACTAAAGGTCGCCAATACTGTTGTACTTCCTGGTGAAAAATCACCTATTCAAGAGCAAATTGGCTTCGCGAAAAAAATTAAACTGAGCTATGGGCAAAATTTCTCAATTAGTTATGTAGCGTTAAATTATACAGCGCCGCAACAAAACCACTATTCCTATCGCCTTGTTGGTTTAGATGAGGGTTGGAATGAAGTTGGTAAGGAGAAAACAGCATATTATACGAACTTGGATCCCGGAGATTACATTTTTCAGGTAAGAGCAAGTAATAACGACGGCGTTTGGAGTGATAAAATCACTTCAATTTCTGTTCATATACAACCGCCCTTCTGGAGAACTATTTATGCTTATATTTTTTATGCAGTCTTAATTGGTACAATCCTGTTTGCCATTAGGCGACGGGGAATTCAGCGCATCAAACAGCAGCTTGCCATTGAACAAGCCCAGATCAATGCTGAACAAAGGATCCTACAGCAGCGAAAGGACGCAGAACGTGCCCATGCATTGGATATACAAAAGATCAAATTCCTCACCAATTTAAGCCACGAGTTTAGAACACCGATTTCATTGATTTTGGCACCCGTTGATAAGTTGCTTGCCGTTAAACAGGAATCTGCTGTAGCCGGTCAGGTAAAGATGATCCGTAGAAATGCACGGAGGCTGTTAAATCTGGTCAACCAACTGCTCGATTTTAGAAAAATGGAAGAACAGGAACTAAAGTTGAACCTGAACGAGGCCGATCTCATTACTTTTATCAGTGAAGCTGCAGAAGCATTCCAGGATCTTTCCGAGCGCAAGAAAATTTCTCTTCGTATTAACAGCGATATTAAAAACCTGAGAACGCATTTTGATCAGGATAAAATGGAAAGAATTGTATTTAACCTGCTTTCTAATGCATTTAAATTTACAAAAGAAGGTGGGGAAGTATCTCTTAATATGTTCATAAGAGCCGCTGCCGATCAGACTAAGCCTGTATTTTGTATTGAGGTTTCAGATACCGGGATAGGCATTGCACATCAAAGTAAAGACAGGGTGTTCGATCGTTTTTTTATGGATAACAATGTGAGTTCTATCTTAAATCAAGGCAGTGGAATCGGGTTGTCGATTGTAAAAGAGTTTGTAGAACTGCACGGTGGGCAGATTACCGTAGAAAGTGAACTTGGAAAGGGAACAGCATTTTTGGTTTCGATTCCAGTTGAGATAATGGATGAAGAAAATGATCAAGAGGTTGATGATACAGCCTATAGTTTTACGAACGAAGAACTGGATGAATCCGTTACTGAGCCAGCAACTAACGAGGTCAAGATGCCCACAATCCTTTTGGTTGAAGACAATGAGGAATTCAGATTTTACTTAAAAGATAGTCTGCAGCCATTTTATCATATTATAGAGGCGTCAAATGGTAAAGAAGGTTGGCAGAAAACACTTTCCGGACACCCGCAATTAGTTGTTACCGATATCAGCATGCCAGAAATGAATGGCATTGAGCTAAGCCAGAAAATAAAGGCAGACAAAAGAACAAGTCATATCCCAGTTATCCTGTTGACCGCAATCAGTGGAGAAGAGGACCAGATTAAAGGCCTGAAATCCGGTGCCAACGACTACCTTACCAAGCCTTTTAATTTTGATATTCTTCATGCAAAAATAGACAACCTATTGTTGTTTAATCGCTCGGTAAAAAATGCGTATTCTAAACAGGTGCAGGTACAGGCTAAAGAAATTGAAATTGAGTCTAGCGAAGTTAAGTTGTTGAATAAAATCGTCCAGTATATTGATGAAAAACTTAACAATCCAGAACTCTCAGTAGAGGAACTAAGCAGGCATGTGGGCATGAGCAGAGGTTCTCTTTACCACAAACTGCTCGAAATTACCGGCCTGACACCAATCGAATACATTAGATCTGTAAAACTGGAAAGGGCAGTAGAATTACTGGAGAAAAGTGATTACAATGTTGCACAGATC
>NZ_JBFTRT010000558.1:0-3323 GCF_056399685.1 Pedobacter sp. 01N416 | reverse complement strand
GCGCTCTTACAGTTCATATCTTCAAATAAATTGCTTGTGATTTATGCAATTATATCAATAATCTTGTGTTTGGTTGCCATTTTAGGACAAGGTTCTTATGTAGTTTATGCTTTAGGTGCTGTCGGATTCTTTATGTCGATTATGTTTCCAACCATTTTCGCGTTAGGAATCGAGGGTATAGGTGATGATACTAAACCAGGCTCTTCATGGTTGATCATGTCGATTGTAGGTGGCGCAATTTTACCATTCGGAATGGGAAGTTTAATCGATATGTATGGAGATAATATTCAGATCGGCTACAGTATTCCGCTGGTATGTTTCCTGGTGATTCTTTATTTCGGCTTGCGAGGATATAAAATCGCACACAAATAAATATAAGTCCGTCATTTCGAGGAGGAACGACGTAGCAATCTATTCTCGAATAAAGATTGTTGAGCGGGTTGAAAGTCACCTTTGGTATTTACAAGAAAATAAAAAAAATGAAATTTAGGTTTAGCAAGATTTTTATATTCATTCTGTTGTTTTGCTTTGGCTTTTCAACAAGCCTTTTTGCGCAACAGAACGAAAGTGCAAAACCTTGGGTATTTTGGTATTGGGTTAAAGGTGCGGTTTCAAAAGCCGGCATCACCGCCGATCTGGAAGCCATGAAATCAAACGGCATCGCGGGTGCTTATTTAATGAGCATTCAGGGGCCTGATAAAGTACCAGTTTATTCGCCGCCTGCCGTTCAACTAACACCCGAATGGTGGAAAATGGTTGAGTTTGCAATGAGTGAGGCGAAACGGTTGGATCTGAAATTAGGCATGCATGTGAGCGATGGTTTCGCGTTGGCAGGTGGCCCATGGATAACACCTGAATTTTCGATGCAGAAAGTAGTTTGGTCAAAAATAAATATCAGTAATACAGTTACTAAGATCAATTTACCTCAACCAGAATCAAAAGAAAATTATTATAAAGATATTGCCGTTTACGCTTACCCCTCACCAATTGGTGAAAGCATTTCAACAAGAACGGTTGCCCCAAAAATTACAGCCAGCAATGGTGCTGATGCCACTGGTCTCGTTCAGCCAGGGAATAAGAAAAACTTTGGTTCAAATGAACCATGTTATATTCAGTACGAATTTGAAAAACCTTTCACCTGCCGAACGATAAGCATTAAAATCAGCGGCAATAACTATCAGGCACAACGCTTGGCTATTGAGGTAAGTGATGATGGTAAAAATTTCCGATCAATAGGTAGGTTGGAAGCGCCCCGCCATGGCTGGCAAGACACAGATGAAGATGTTACCCATTCCATTGTACCTACCACCGCTAAGTTTTTTAGGTTTATTTATGATAAAAAGGGATCAGAACCAGGTTCAGAGGATTTAGATGCAGCCAAATGGAAGCCATCATTAAAGCTCGTAAATCTCGAATTATCTTCCGAAGCACAGCTCAATCAGTTCGAAGGCAAAAATGGTTCAGTTTGGCGGGTAAGTAAGAGAAGCACAGAAGCAGAAATTGCAAAAAAACTTTGTGTGCCGTTAAATAAAATTATTAACCTAACAAATAAATTAAATCCAGATGGAACCTTAAACTGGAAAGCGCCGAAAGGAAACTGGACAATTTTACGGATCGGGCATGCCTCAACAGGGCATACCAACGCAACAGGTGGTGGTGGAAAAGGATTGGAATGTGATAAATTTAATCCAGAAGCCGTAAAATTACAGTTCAAGAATTGGTATGGCGAAGCCTTAAAACATGGTGGACCAGATATAGCCAAAAAAGTTCTAAGCGTTTTCCATGTAGATAGTTGGGAATGTGGCAGCCAGAATTGGTCGCCAGTATTTAAAGCAGAATTTTTAAAGCGTAGAGGTTACGATTTAACGCCTTATTTACCCATCATGACCGGATTACCCGTAGAGAATGTGTCCGTGTCCGAAAATTTCCTTTACGATGTTAGAAAAACGATTTCGGAATTGGTTGTAGATCAGTTTTATAAAACGCTTGCGAAACTGGCAAAGGATCAAGGCGTAACTTTTACGGCCGAAAGTATTGCACCAACGATGATGAGTGACGGATTGATGCATTACAAAACGGTTGACATTCCCATGGGCGAATTTTGGTTAAACAGCCCAACCCATGATAAGCCAAATGATATGTTGGATGCCATTTCTGGCGCACATATTTATGGTAAAAACATCATCCAGGCCGAAGCTTTTACAACAGTCAGAATGGACTGGAACGAAAGTCCAGCCAATATGAAAACCTTACAGGATCGTAATTATGCTTTAGGGGTCAATAAACTGGTGTATCACGTTTTTACACATAATCCCTGGACAGACCGGAAACCTGGAATGACCTTAGATGGTGTTGGCCTTTATTTCCAACGCGATCAAACCTGGTGGAAGGCTGGTAAAGCATGGATAGATTATGCAGAAAGAACGCAAAGCTTGTTACAGCAAGGCAAACCTGTTGTAGATATCGCCGTTTTTACTGGTGAAGAATTACCACGCCGTTCTGTTTTACCAGATAGGCTGGTAGAAACCTTGCCCGGTATTTTTGGTGAAGATGTAGTGGAAGCTGAAAAGAAACGCCTCGCAAATATTCGTGAACCTTTAAGGCAAATGCCAGCCGGTGTAACACATTCAGCAAATATGGCAGATCCTGAAAATTGGGTAAATCCATTACGTGGATATGCTTATGATAGTTTTAATCCCGATGTATTGAGTACCGCAAGCGTTAAAGATGGCAATGTTGTTTTCGAAAGTGGTGCAACCTATAAAATTTTGGTATTTACCGGAAAATTAAAGATGAATCCAAATTATCAATACATCAGCTATCAAACGATTAAAAAACTTTTAGAATTGATTAAAGCTGGCGCAAAGGTAATTGTTGCTGATAAACCACGCTATCAAAATGGAATTAAACAAGTTAATCCAAATGAATTTAATAAAGTTGTAGAAGAAATTTGGGGAGGAAGTTTTAGTGTTATAGATTCATTTCCTAGTAGATTTGATGCGGTAATGACTAATACATTGTTCAAAAAAATTGGAAAAGGAAACATCTACAAGGCTCCAATTACTGACGATACATTTGAAGCAATGGGAGTAAGCCCAGATTTTTTTGCTTCAGAAAAAGATGTTCTCCCTGAAGGAACTTATGCTAAAAACGTAGGGTTTACCCATAGATCATCAAATAATAAGGAAATTTATTTTATTTCAAATCAAGAAAATAGGGAGCGCGTACTTGACTTAATTTTTAATCAACACAAGGTTTCGCCAGTCATTTATGATGCAGTTACGAATGAATATATGCAACCAAAGCATTGGTCAGGAAATCCT
>NZ_JBFTRT010000557.1:0-3324 GCF_056399685.1 Pedobacter sp. 01N416 | reverse complement strand
GGCTCATTTATAGTAGTTGAATAATGTAATAGACATAATTTGCAATCATCAATCCCTTGTCCTCATAGTCAAGATTAAGATCAGCGAAAACTTTATCTGTTAACCTTTGCATTTCAAACTGATGGTAGGGGCTGGTCATTCCTGCAAGCATATAAAGATTATCAGATTCATAGCCTGCCTGAATCATTTCCAAAGCCCAATCAATCCAGGCTTCATCAATATCTTCGTTAAAGGCCTTTTTCATTAAGACCCTGTAAGTTGAAATAACTTTATGGGGAAAATTAGTCATAAGTTACGTTACCAGAAATGACAAATTCTTCTTCGTTGGTATGCTCGTTTATTATGCTTCCGTTAACACCCACAGAATAATATTGCTGTAATGGTTTAAAGGTTTCGTTCTTCATACTTGGTGTGAGCATCAAGATATTACTGGAAAATGTTCTCCCTTTAATGCGTCGAGTAAGCCGAACCTTGAGCTTATCACCGCCACGTTCGGAAACAATTTCACCGAAAAGGTTACCTTGGTTCCATTCACTTGGCTCTAGTACAATAATTCTTACGGTAAGTCTATTCATTGGCTTCTTTTAGTTAATCTTCTTTTCAACCGACATACTTATCCAGTAAATTCCCATCTGTCCCCTGTTATCCATTGTGCCTTTTGGCAACTGATTTTTAGGACAGCTTAAAATGGAAGTATCTACCCCTTTTACAAATGCAGTTAAGGCTTCAAGTTTATGTTCTGAAAATGGAAGTATAGTGTAATCCCAACTGGAATAAAAAGATAACATCCACTTAAATTCTGCATCGATTTTTCCATTGATTAAATATTGATCTAAAATGGAATACGATTCAGATACGGTTGCATTGTCAAGATCTTCAATTCCTGTATAACAACTCGGTTCCACCAGAGCGTACCAATTTAAAAATATCATTCGCTTTAAGATCTCAAGCTTTGCAGTTTCATTATCAATGCGAAAATACAGTTCAAGATAAGACTTATGAATATTTCGATACTGCTCGAATATTTCTTCTGCGGAAAGTTTTTTAGTTACAAAATCCATTGTTCCATTTTGAGATTCAGCATAGTCCCAAATTTCTACTTCTCTATCAGATAAAATGTCGATTTCGGTTTTCATGGTATAATCGCTCTTTTCAGTTACTGGGCTCAATTATTGATATCTTCAATAAAACCAAATAGGTTATATGTTAAGTAACCTATTAACTTGCTTCCACTTCGGATCAAAATCTATTTCGTAGGTGAAAGATACCAATCTGTTTTCTGCAAGACTAACCTTTCTTAAAAATTGCTCGATAGGTTCATTCTTTTCCGAATAACATTCGATTTCCATTCCTCTGTCTGATACCAGCCTGGAAACCAAGTGGCAAATGCATATCCTCTTCAATTCATCTGAAAAGAAATCCTCAATTGTACCCATATCCAAGTCGGGATTATTCTCGGCAACTTTACCAGTGAGATCAATACTTATCCCGATATGATAAGGGCAAAATCCTTTGAACTCGTACTTTCTATATGATTTATCAACCCAGCCAGTGCCTAGCTTGCCATTTTGCATGGTTAACTTTAAGAGGGTAAAAGAATGTTTCGGATATATCTGATCCGAATATTTTACCATCTCCCAATCAACAACAGGAGGTTTGTTTCCAAAAAACTTGTTTAAAAAGTTCACTTTTTTAGGGGAGTATTGTTAGTTACGAGGCTTTTGCTTTTCGTCGTTGATCCTCCTGTAAAGCAGTTTAACTATCCAATCAAGTTCGCTCTGCTCACACCAATATTCACTAATATGTCCATAAGTCTGGTATGTTGATACGTTAAAGCCTTCCTCAATGTCGTTGTAATAAACTACTGCATTACCGAGGATTGCTACAACCCAAAATCCTCCGCCCTCGTCTCCATATTCGGTTTCCTGCCATTTACTGGGCTTGATTTTTATGAGATTCCAGAAGCTTAATATTTGACCACTCAGTTTTAATTCTCCACGTATGATTCTTGTATCTAACTCATCTATTGAAATAGGTGTCCACATGTTAAGCATTTTAGCAGCAAGCATAACAATTTTCTGAAGTATCCAACTCCATAAAATTTCCGGATTGCTATTGTTCTACATCAAAATTATTTATTTTTTTTATTGGTTGGAGTCTTCAATAAAGCAAATTTCCAATTTTCCCTTTTGGCGTTACTTCTCCGTTTTTGTACTATTCAGCTAAACATACACAAATTTGATAGCTTTTTACAACGATATTCGATCAGGTGTTTCCAGCTTAGCAATAGAATAATTCCAGTTCTCAATGCCCTTAATCTTTAATGCGATCTTGGTCCGCTCTTCCAGAAAATTTATTAAAGTGCTAAATTTTATTGTATTTGAATTAGGCAGGATTCTTGTCATCTGACTTAATACCGTTCTTCCAAATTCTGCTTTGAAATTTTTAAGAAAAATATAACTAGCTGTTCTAGTTTTTCTAATTGCCCTACAGAGTTAATATCTGTCAGTCTACTATTGTTGTCGATCTGGATCTTTTTCAAATTAACCAATCCCTTCAGGTCGGACTAATTATGTTTTTTACTGCTGCACTATTCAGTTATTTTGTGAGTAGTAAAAAAGAAAGCAGCTAGTTAAATTTATAAAAACACTAATTCATACCATTCATTTATACCTCTTTTTTAAGAATAAAATTATAAATCGAGCTTTGCTGCTTTTAATACCTTAGCTTTAGCAACTTACTACCGAATATTACTCAATCTTTAAAAGTAAGCTTATACTTAATTCTATTTAAAATAATGCATTTAAGTATATGAAAAAGGACGATTCTGCCAAATTGATTATTGCAAATAAAGAAATTGCTTCCCAGTTTAATGAAAACGAAACACTTGCCGCCGAATTGGTTATCGCCAATAAGGAACTTGATTTTCAGAATGAAGAGAAAGAAAATCGTGCTGCTGAATTGATCATAGCCAACAAAGAACTTATTTTTCAGAATGAAGAGAAAGAAAATCGTGCTGCTGAACTGATTATTGCCAATAAAGAACTTGCCTTTCAAAATGAGGAGAAAGAGAATAGAGCAGCTGAATTAATTATAGCGAATAAGGAACTTATTTTTCAGAATGAGGAGAAAGAAAACCGTGCTGCCGAATTAGTTATTGCCAATAAAGAATTGGCTTTTCAGAATGAAGAAAAAGAAAAACGTGCTGCCGAACTCATTATTGCCAACAAAGAACTTATCTTTCAAAATGAGGAGAAAGAAAAAAGAGCTAATGAGTTAATTATTGCCAACGAAGAGCTTGCCTTTCAAAACGAAGAAAAGGGC
>NZ_JBFTRT010000556.1:0-5045 GCF_056399685.1 Pedobacter sp. 01N416 | reverse complement strand
CCGCACATGTTTCAATACCAACTGGTTAAATGGGCCAAACGCGATAAAAAACATATTGTTTTACCAGAAGGAAATGACGAACGCATTTTAAAAGCAGTGGAGAAACTCATTACCCAGGATATTGTAGACATCACGCTCTTGGGCGACCCAACCGAAATTACCAACACGATTAAAAGACTTGGATTAAATCTGGATCCCAATGCTATAAAAATACATAATCCTGGCCAATCGGCTCATTATAACGATTATGTAGATACCTTGCACGAACTACGTAAAGCCAAGAATGTAAACCTCGAAATGGCCAGGGATATGATGACCGATGTTTCTTATTTCGGAACCATGATGGTTTACAAGGGTGATGCTGATGGGATGGTTTCGGGTGCGGTTCATACCACTCAGCACACCATCAGGCCTGCTTTACAGTTTGTTAAAACCAAGCCAGGCGTATCGGTGGTTTCATCCATTTTCTTTATGTGCCTGCCAGAAAGGGTGGCCATATTTGGAGATTGTGCGGTTAACCCCAATCCTACTGCCCAACAGCTGGCAGAAATAGCAATTTCTTCAGCAGAAAGCAGCGCCAAATTTGGCATTGAACCCCGGATAGCGATGTTATCTTATTCTTCTGGTACATCAGGCGAAGGTGAAGATGTAGAACGCGTAAGAGAAKCCACTGCCATAGTTAAAGCAAGGCATCCGGAATTGAAAATTGAAGGTCCGATACAATATGATGCTGCTGTAGATCCACTTGTAGGCAAACAAAAATTACCAGGCTCTGAGGTAGCAGGTAGAGCAAGTGTATTAATCTTCCCTGATTTAAATACCGGCAACAACACCTATAAAGCCGTACAGCGCGAAACCGGTGCACTGGCTATTGGCCCAATGTTGCAGGGCTTAAATAAACCAATAAACGATTTAAGCCGTGGCTGTACTGTAGATGATATTTTTAATACCGTTGTAATTACAGCGATCCAATGCCAAGACATTTAATATGAACATTTTAGTAATCAACTCAGGAAGCAGTTCCTTAAAATACCAGCTTTTTAACATGCCAGAAAAAGCTCCGGCTTGCAGCGGTCTGGTAGAGCGTATTGGCATTGAAGGCTCGTTTGTTAAACATACAGTTTATCGCAACAACGAAAAGCATAGCATAGAACAATCAGGTTTTATTGCTAACCACGGCGAAGGCTTAAAACAGGTTTTAGCATTGCTAACTGAGGGAGAATACGCGGTAATAGCCAGCCCTGATGATATTGCAGCTGTTGGCCATAGAGTAGTGCATGGAGGTGAACATTTTACAGGTGCAACCCTTATTACAGATGAGGTAAAACATCAGATCAAAAGGCTGTTTTCACTTGCCCCACTACATAATCCGGTTAATTATAAATGTATTGAAGTAGCCGAACAGACTTTTGTAAACGCGAAACAAATTGCCGTTTTCGATACAGCATTTCATCAAACCATACCAGAACAGGCCTATCGTTATGCCATTCCGGAATGGTATTACAAAGAACATGGCATCAGGGTATATGGATTTCATGGTACCAGCCATAAATATGTAAGTGAACAGGCCATTAAATGGTTAAATAAAGTTGATACAAAAATTATCAGCATCCACTTGGGCAACGGCTGCAGCATTACGGCCATTAGAAATGGTAAATCGATAGATACGAGTATGGGATTTGGCCCATTAAGTGGATTAATGATGGGCACCCGCTCTAGCTTATGCAGCTATTTTAAACGGCATAGATGCGATAGTATTTACCGCTGGTGTAGGCGAAAACGACAGTAACATGCGTGAGTCTGTATGTTCGGAGCTGAATTATCTGGGTATTGAATTAGATTCAGATCAAAATACAGCCTATAATGGAGAATTGAAAGAAATTAACAAGGCAAGCGCTAAAGTAAAAATCCTGGTTATTCCAACCAACGAAGAATATGAAATTGCCCATCAATGTTTTGAACTTATAGACTAAACTTCCGAAGTTTGCGCCAATGGCAATGCGCCTGGCTAACTTCGGAAGTCTTAATTAGAGCAAGATTATCTTTGGCTGGTGAGCCACCAGCCATGGAATTTCACTTTTAGATTACGCTATGGCTTTTGCGCTTTGCCAATTTCGAAAGTCTAGCTAGGCTTAGGCCGTTTCCAAAATAGACAAAATATTGCCCGCAGGATCTCTAAACCAGGCAATGTTTGGCCCTCCGTTTCCCCGTGAGATGCCTTTACTATCCGTCTTGAAATATTCTTCATTGTAAATCTCGAATTTTATTCCCTTGGCAATAAGTTCATCGGCCGCTTGATCTATATTTTCGACAGGAAAATTAAGTACCGTAAAAGTTGCCKGAACATGATTTGGCTTTGGGTAAAGTAATACATTTGCTGATCCGGAAATAACCAGTTCAATTACGCCCATCGGGTTATCTTTAACTTCGATACCCAATACGCCTTGATAAAAATCTTYTGCTTTCTGTACATCGTCTACAGAAAACGAGCTGAATGCTTTTGAGTTTTGTAACATAATCTTTTTTTAAATCAATTTACGAGAACGGACAGTTAAATTTAGTGGATTAAAACAATAGTAACAGGCTGTATAAGCGGCAAAGTACAGGCCCAAACGAGACAACTTCCATTAACTTTTCCAGGCACCCAATAAACGTCTGATGACTACAATTTCGGCAACGTGGTAGGCATTATGATCGGCAATCTGTAGGGCTTCGCGTAATACAGTTTGTCCATCGCCATGCGGAATTGGCACATATAAGTCTGAAGAATCTAACAAAGCAATAAATTCTTTCAGATCAGCATCAATCTGTTTTAGTGTATTGTTCCAGGCATGTTCATCTTTAGGCACCAGTTCTTTAGGCCAATATTCCTCTGGCCATTTAGGCGATCGATGCGATCCATCCTTGCTAAATTCGAGCATATCCCACTGGGCAATTTTGATATGTTCTACCAATTGCCAAATGCTGTAAGGTAAGTTGTAAGGCTTTTCGCCCAATAGATTAAAAGGCAAATTGGCAACAGCATCTTTAAACCCTACATGCGCTCCACCCCCATTTAATAATTTTTTAAGTTCCGTAACCAGTATTGATGTTTGATTTTCCATATAACATTAGCAGATTGTATAAATCTAACAAACGTGATTCTCATAGGTTTGTATAAAAATCAATTTCGGTGGCAGCATCTATTTTTTTAACGCACAATTCTTTTAAATTTGGGCATGAACCTATCTTTTCCGATCCTCACAGCATATACCTATCTCAACACCGCTAATTCTGGCATTTTATCTACCAATTTGGCAGAATGGAGAACTAAACATGATCAAAACTTTATTTCAGGAGGAAGTATTTTCAGAATGGAAAATCTGCCCATCATTACTGACCTCAGAAATAACATAGCTAAACTTTTCAGTTCAAAATCCGAGAACACCTATCTGGTTCAGAATTTTTCAGTAGGTTTTAATACTTTACTGAGTGGATTGGACAAAAACCATCGTTTTCTATTACTGGAGGAGGAATATCCATCTGTGAGTTATCCTGTAATCAGTATGGGTTTTGGGTACAATAGCATAGCCATTGATGAAAAGCTAGAAGAAAACATCATCATTGCCATTGAAAAATTTAAACCTACCGTGCTGGCATTTAGTATGGTACAATATATTAGTGGATTAAGGATGGATGATGAATTTATCCAGAAATTAAAAGCTACATATCCAGATCTTTTGTTGATCGGTGATGGCACTCAGTTTTTAGGCACAACAAATTTTAACTTTGAAAAATCAGGCTTGGATGCTTTAATCGGAAGTGGCTATAAATGGCTTTTAGCGGGGTATGGAAACGGTTATGCCTTTCTTTCCGATCAGATGAAAGATGCGATTTATAGCAAAAACAAACTGGCCGACTTACCTACAGCACCTTTCTTAAAAGGTAAAGACCACCTATCTATGTGTTTCGAACCCGGGCATTTAGACACTTTAAATTTTGGTACACTAAACGAAAGCTTAAACGAGCTTGGCTCAATCGGTTTCGATTGGATTGAAAAAACCGCACAAGCAATTTCCAACAAAGCCAGGCTAGCATTAAATTCAAGAGGCTTAATTCCAGATTGGACATTGGAGCGAAAATACCAATCTACTATTATGAGCATGCCATTGGATCAAAAAACAGTTGACAAAATCGCTGCAGCCAAAATACTTTGCTCACCACGTGGCAAAGGCACAAGGATTTCATTTCACTTTTATAATACAGAAGAGGATTTAAATCAACTGCTCCAGGTTTTGGATAACCGCAGTTAGTCTACTTTCCAGATGGCATCTACAAAATACTGATGTTGATCGAAGAAACGCTTAAGCGGTTTAAATCCGGTTTTTTCTGCAAGCTGATCGATATCATTAAGCGAATACTTTTGTGATATTTCCATAAAAATATGTTCGTTTTCTGCAAAATGAATGGCATTTTGACCAATATTAACAATCTGTTTTTTTAAACTGATGAGGTAACTTTTACAGGCTCCAGATTCTGGATCGTAACTGGCATAGTGCTCAAAATTGTTCAGATCAAAATTGCCATCCAATTCTTTATTGATGCGATGAAGCAAATTGAGGTTAAATGATCTGGTAATTCCACCTTTATCATTATAGGCAGAAAGAATCTGCTGGGGATTTTTTTTTAGGTCGAATCCAATGATCAATAAATCCTTAGGAGAAAGCAGTTTTTTTAATGACGAGCAGAATTTTCCGGCATCGGCTATACTCATGTTTCCGATATTTGCGCCCATAAAAAGCACAACCTTTCTGCGGCTGGATAATTCTGTGGCCTTTTTAAGCATATTAAAATAATCACCATTTAAACCCTTCATATCCAATCCAGGAAGTTTTTTAGGCAAACTTTCTTCCAGATCTGAAATTACATGTGCGGAAATGTCAATCGGAAAATAACTAAATTTCAACTGACTATCCAACAATGATTTTAGCAGGTGAATGGATTTTGTTGCATCGCCAGCACCCAGTTCGATTAAATCAAAAGTGCTTCCATCAGCCGATATCGCC
>NZ_JBFTRT010000555.1:0-3796 GCF_056399685.1 Pedobacter sp. 01N416 | reverse complement strand
ACCAATAAAGATTTAATGAAAGAAATCGAAGATGGTAACTTCCGTATGGATTTATACCACCGGTTAAATGTAATCAATATCCATGTTCCACATTTAACGGAGCGTACAGATGATATTCCGGTTATTGCACAAAACTTTTTAGAGAATATATGCAGTGATTATGGGATGCCGGTTAAGAAAATAAATGATACTGGTATGGCTGCTTTAAAGGCCTTACCGTGGACAGGTAACGTGCGTGAGCTACATAACATGATTGAGCGTTTAATTATTTTGAGCGATAAGGTAATTACCGAAAATGATGTACGTGCATTCGCTAATCCAGGCGGTGGTACAAACATTGGTGCTGCAACCAGTGCACAGATTGCAGGTGCTGGCGGTTCAAGCCTTGCTTTTTCTTTCGATTCGTTCAATAATTTTCAGGATTATAAAGATCATGCAGAGCGCGAATTTATCAAATTCAAATTGGAAAAAAACAACTGGAACGTATCAAAAACGGCGGATGAGATTGATATCCAAAGAAGTCATTTGTACAGCAAAATTGAAAAGTTTGGCTTAAAAAGAGCTGAGTAAGATCATAATAAGAAGTCAAGTTTTAAAAACTTGACTTCTTTCGTTTAATGATATTTCTCCTCTATTTATGAGCCACAACTACCCCATATAATCATTCTGCCTCATCAGCAATGCCCTGTATTTATTAAAGATTGCTGTTTTAGAAACGAAACCTAAATATTGGTTCTGCGCAGTTAATACGGGTAAAATCCATACATTATCTTGCTCCATCTTCTCTAATACCATTTTCAGATCATCATTTTCGGTGACGGCGTTCGGTGCAGGTTGTACCAAATAAGAAGCTAGCAAATTTTCCTTATCAGGGTGATTAATCATTTCGTTAAATAGCTCTTCTATGTAAATGATGCCCTTAAAATCGCCCAGTTCATCTGTAACAGCACATATATTTTTACGCGATTGCATGATCTCATTCATCTTAATCGAAATCTGATCATTCATGTTTAATCGAGGATAGGTTTTCTCGATCAAATACTTTAGTTTCATCTGATTTAAAACAGTCGTATCCTTATCATCATGCGATAACAGTTCTCCTTTATCCGCTAATGCTTTTGTATAAATAGAATGTTTTTGAGCGCTGCGGTTAATGGCATAAGAAATGGCAGTGGTAATCATTAGTGGTACCATTAAGATATATCCACCCGTAATTTCGGCAATCAGGAAGATGCCAGTTAAGGGAGCATGCATAATCGAGCCCAAAGCAGCTGCCATACCTGCAACAATAAAGTTCGAAACATTTAATTGCGCCAAACCAGATAGATTTACCACATAGGCAAAGATAAACCCGATTAAACCGCCCATAATTAAACTGGGCGCAAACGTTCCGCCGTTACCACCAGCGCCCAAGGTAACCAAAGTCGCTATCGACTTCATGAAAATAGTTACTACTGTAAACAACACCACTAAAGCCGGAATGGTATTGTAATCGGAGAAAATACTATTATTGATCACTGTTTGGTAATCGCCTTTTAACAGTCCCTTTATTGTGATATAACCTTCGCCGTAAAGTGTTGGGAATAGAAAAACCAAAACTCCAAGCATTAAACCACCCACAATAACTTTGGTATAAGGATGTTTTATTTTATAGAATAAGCCTTTTACGGCATAATTGGCTTTTGTAAAATAAATGGAGAATAAGCCTATAAAACAAGCCAGTATCACATAATAAAACAATGCATTCACCTTCCATCCTTCTGTAACCAAAAAGAAAAGTTGCTGTGTATAGAATAATCTTGCTACTACTGCAGCTGTTGCAGCCGATAATAAAAGTGGGATAAACGCAGGGATGGTAAACTCTGGTAATAAAATTTCGATAGCAAATACAATCCCAGCTACTGGGCTATTAAATGCTCCTGCAATACCTGCTGCTGCGCCACAGGCCACTAGCATGGTAATTTCGCGATAAGATAAGCCAAGTAAACGGCCAAGGTTTGAGCCTATTGCCGATCCACTGGTAACAATTGGCGCTTCCAAACCTGTTGAACCACCAAAACCTACCGTAACGGCTGCGGTAATAATCTGCGAATAAATATTGTGTGCTTCTACCTTGCTCGATTTTTTCGAAATGGCATAAAGCAATGGGGTTAAACCCGTTTCGAATTTAGTTTTACGGATAAAATACTTGATGTACAAAACCGTTAAGAAAATACCGATCATCGGAAACACAAAATACAGGTAGTATTTATATTTCCAGTGCCAATCTGATTGAAGAAATTCTTCGATGTGATGCGTTAGGCTCTTTAGAGCGGCGGCGGCTAATCCTGCTAAAACCCCAACAATTACAGCGAGGATAATTAAGAAATTACGGTTTGATATTTTAGATTTTCGGTACTGATTAACCTGATCAAGGTAATTTACAAATCTGATATACATCCTATTGTTTTTTAATAGAGGGCGAATGCCCAAAAGTAACAAAAACAACAAGAGAAGCCAATTTAAAGGCTTCCTTTATGCATCAAATTTATCCAATAACTTAATTAAGGTTGCGAAATCTTTTGGGTATGGTGCATCGATCACAATATCTTTGTCATCTAATCCTTTAAAAACCAGGTGCCTGGCATGTAATGCGAAACGTTTCATAATGGGTTGCTCCTCTTCGCCTTTGGTTAATTTATAACCTCTCTTAATTGACGAAAGAAAAACAGGTTTCCCTTTGTACATATCATCGCCAACAATGGCTGCCCTTTGTGTTGCTAAGTGAATACGGATCTGGTGCATACGACCAGTTATTGGCTTGCATTCAACCAGTGTATAATGTTTGTAGTATTTTAACGAATCGAAAATGGTTTCTGCTCTTTTACCTTCTGCCCTATCAATGGTTACATTTTTATTGCCATCGTTCAAAATCGGAAGATCAACGGTTAACTGATCGAAAATGACATGCCCATCTACTACCGCATGATAGGTTTTATTCACCTTTCTTCTTTCGAACTGCATAGAAGCATGACGGTAACCTTCAGGATTTTTGGCGATAATTAAAGCGCCAGAAGTTTCTTTATCCAAACGGTGACAAACCTGTGCATCATCGCTATACTGTTTGGCCAGGCGTAACACATTGGTGGATAAATACAGATATGGAGGAAGTAAGATTGGCGATAGTTTGACGGTTTTGCGCAGAGTTTCGTCTTCCTGGCGCATTTTGTCATTCTGAACGCAGTGAAGAATCTCCAAGACATAGAATGTGTTGTAAAATAAAAGCATCGAAAAAAAAGCAGAGGTATTTTAGCGGCAGAGCTAAAATGTAAGAGATTCTTCGTACCTCAGAATGACAGCATAAAAAAACACAGATTAATCATCAGAAAAAATCTGTGCTAATCTGTGTCTATCTATGGTAAAGCTATTTAAGAAAGCTCAAACTTATAACCTACCCCTTTTACGGTTGATACATAAGTTTCGCCTAATTTTTCCCTTAGTTTGCGGATGTGAACATCAATGGTTCTATTGGTTACTACTACCGAATCCTCCCAGATATTTTTAAGGATCGATTCGCGGGTATAAACTTTTCCTGGTTTTGATGCCAACAAGTATAAAAGTTCAAATTCTTTTTTTGCCAATACCACTTTATTACCGCCTTGAAAAACCAAATAGGCTTCACGATCGATTACTAAATCGCCAATTTCCAATTTGTTTTCAGATATTTCTTCTGTTCCTGTATTTCGTCTTAAAATTGCATTAATTCGGCTAACTAAAGCACGTGGTTTAATTGGTTTTGCGATATAATCATCAGCAC
>NZ_JBFTRT010000554.1:0-3337 GCF_056399685.1 Pedobacter sp. 01N416 | reverse complement strand
AGTTTTACCGTATTGGGCAAAGCCGGGAAGCATGTCTACCAATTTCCGAAAGGGGCCAAAGGTTTTTACCTCGATTTGGGTTATGCTTTTAACGGTGCTTTTGTAGCCGAATCGCACGAGATAAACGGTAATAGCGTAAGTGGATGGATTACCTCAAAAACAACCTGTGGTGCAGGTAAATACAAATTGTTCTATTATATGGAAATCGGCGATAATGTATCATGGAAAGTAATAGACGATCATAAAATGATTGCCACGCTTAAAGGAGAATTAACCTCAGTGGGAATCGATATTGCACTTTCTTCGGTAAGTGTTGAAGCTGCAAAAGCTTCTGTCAATAAAAATCCTTTCAATACCGTAAAAGAACAAAGCAAAGCCGATTGGAATACCGATCTTTCCAAAATTGCCGTAAATGGCGATCTAGAAAGTGCAAAACTATTTTATTCGCTTTTATATCGCACCATGCAATCGCCTTATGTAATTTCAGAAACTGATGGAACATATCGCAATACAAAAGGCGAAATTCAGAAAGATAAAGAAATCCGCTACAACGGCTGGGCCATTTGGGACAATTACCGTACGCAGTTGCCTTTGCTTTCGCTAATTGAACAAGATAGGTATGCTGGAATGGTCAGTTCTATTGCTGATCTGTATAACTCGGGCAAAAAAGATTATGCCGGGCAAAATGAGCCATCAAATACCGTGCGTTCTGAACATGCCATTGTGGTTTTGCTTGATGCCTACCGCAAGGGTTATCCGGTAGATTTTAACAAGATTGCCGATTCGTTAGTGAAAGAGGTAAATGGCCTGGATTACAAATCTCCAGATAAAGCACTGGAATCGAGTTACGATAACTGGGCATTGGCAGAAATCTTTAAGATTTTAAAGAATAAAGAAAAATCTGATTTTTATCTCAATAAAGCGCTTGAATACAAGAAATATTGGAACAAGGATTTTAAAGATATGAGCAAAAATGATGTCGACCGTATGCAGGCCCGTGGTTTATACCAGGGTACCATCTGGCAATATCGATGGTTTGTGCCTTATGATTTTAAAGGGTTGATTGAACTGGACGGGGGAGAGGAATCTTATCTGGCAAAACTCGACGAATTTTTTGCGCGTGATTTATACAACCATGCCAATGAACCAGATTTGCAGGTACCATTGATGTATAATGTTACCAAGTCTGGTTATAAATCGCAATATTGGATGCATCAATTGGCAGCTGATACCGTAATCCAAAATTATTTTAACGATAACAGCCGCGGAATCGGTAGTTATATCGGTAAAATTTATAGAAACCAGCCACATGCCTATCTGCGTACTATGGACGATGATGCCGGTGCAATGAGTGCCTGGTATGTGTTTGCGGCAAGTGGTTTTTCTCCGGCATGTGTAGGGTGGCCAATTTATTATTTAAATGTGCCTTTATTTCCATCGCTAAGCTATAACCTGCCAAAAGGAAAAACATTTACCATCGAAACTGAAAATTTTAGCTTGAAAAACAAATATATCAAGGCCGTTTTTCTTAACGGAAAGCCTTTCAAAAAGAACTTTATCACGCAAGAAGATATCAATGCAGGAGGGGTGCTGAAAATCATTGCTTCGGCCGTGCCGGTTAAAATTTCGGATACCGAAAACTGGATTTCGGGTCTTGGAAAATAATCTTAAAAAATTACAAAAAGCCGCAAACTTATTCCAGATAATCCTGTTGTTCTAGTATAAATTTCAAGATCATGGCACCTTTAAAATTAAGCGAAGAACAACATGCTACATTAAGCAATAGAAACACATTAGAACACATTAACGAACAACCTTTAGAACTTCATCCAGAAGCCTATAAAGTAAAAGGCCCATCTCCCGAAAAGATGAAGACGGTATCATCTTCATTAAGGAATTACGCCCATGGTTTGTACGGGTTGTTGTAAAACGCCTCCAATAAAATCTCATCATACCAGATTATATAAAGCAGCCAGGACTTAAAAAACCTGGCTGCTTTTTTAATGAATTTGAAAGAAGTCAAGTTTTTAAAACTTGACTTCTTTGGACATATTGAATTCTATAGGAACTATTCGATTTGATGATTACAGATGTAGAAGTGCTCGCTTTGAATTTGATGCTGTTTCACAAAACTATTTTTACCACCAAAAAAATCTAATACCTCTTTTCTTTTCAAAATTGTCTTCTTCTCCGACAGAATCGTTTGATAAGACGACCATTTGTAATTTTTAAATTCAGTACAGATACCATGCTTTAATACATTTGCATGGATATAAATAATCAATTGATGTAAATGTACTTCATCGATAATTCTCACCCTTCGAAAAGGGTTGACAAATAAAGATCCAGACCTATCATTTTTCTTATTAAATGCCATTGCATAAGCAATGAAAAAGTCTTTCATCTGAAATTCTACAGCTTCGCTGTAGCAAATTTCATTGGCCAAGTATTTTTTCTGATGTGTTTTTAAGGAATCTTTACTCAAAGATTTTAAATGCGATTTAAGTTCATCTGAACTTGTGTTTTTTATCAAGAAATGGGTGTGATTATCCAATAAGATGTAAGCATAGGTATTTACATAACCTGCAGAATACTGTGCATATTTTAGAAGAAAATATATCCTGTTACCATCGTCTTTAAATAATTTTGAGCCACTAACGGATTTGCAGATAATATGCATGAATTCATTTTCAATAAAATCTTCAATGTGTTTTTCATTAATTGGCATAAATGAATTTATTGAAATTTCTTTAGAGAGGCAAATTTTTAATAATTAGATTTAAAAGAAGTCAAGTTTTTAAAACTTGACTTCTTTAGATACAATCCCTACCTTGCCCTTATGAAACAGAGTGCTGGAATATTGCTCTTCAGAAGAAAAGATCAGCAGGTAGAATTTTTTCTGGTTCATCCGGGTGGGCCATTCTTTGCAAAAAAAGATATTGGCTTTTGGACAGTGCCCAAAGGGGAACTAAATGAAGGTGAAGAAGCTTTAACAGCTGCAGTCCGCGAATTTAAAGAGGAAACAGGTCAAAGCTTAACCGGCGACTTTATTGAATTAACTCCCATTGTGCAAAAGGGGGGTAAAAAAGTATTGTGTTGGGCTGTGGAAGGAGATCTTGATCCTTCTACAATTGTTAGTAATACTTTCGAAATAGAATGGCCGCCGCGATCGGGTAAAAAGCAAAGTTTTGCTGAAATAGACAAAGCCGAATGGTTTGCCTACAATAATGCCATTAAACACATTAACGAAAAGCAGGTCGCTTTGCTCGATGAATTAAAATCCAAACTAAGCCGTTAATTCAAAGTGTGAAATTTCCTTCTCAGCACCGTTAATGAT
>NZ_JBFTRT010000553.1:0-5090 GCF_056399685.1 Pedobacter sp. 01N416 | reverse complement strand
GGTTACTGCCCTGAACGAATATCCTGAAGTTCTGTATTTTCATATTCAGTGCCTTTTTAAGGTTATAACCAACCTGCAGGTTGCGCAGCTTGAGGTAAGATCCGTTTTCAATAAAGTAAGTAGAGAACCTTCCTTCATTATTGCGGTCTACAAGAGTAAGCGCTGGAATGGTAGAGCCTGGATTTGAAGGACTCCAGGCATCAAGCGTCCTGCTGCCCCAGTTCGTACCTGTCCAAAGCGAAGAAAAATCGGTATAGGTCTTAAAGTCGTTCACCACATCTACATTGATGGCCTGTAGGAAAAAACTCATATCGAAGTTCTTATAGCTAAGGGAAACATTCAGTCCATAAGTGAACTTAGGGCTATTGTCGCCTATAAAGTCACGATCCAGATCGTTAATCACTCCATCGTTGTTTATATCCTTATATTTAATCCTGCCTAATCCTTTTCCAGGCTGACTGGCATAAGCATCCACTTCTGCCTGTGAAGTAAAGAGGCCATCGGCAACATATCCAAAGTACGAGTTTATGGGCCTTCCGAGTACGTTTTTGTCGGTGCCATTGCCGGGATAGGAAGCCAGTACATCTTTAGGCAGATAGGTCACCTTGTTCCTGTAAAGCGAAAAGTTACCCGTCAGGCTGAAACTAAAATCATCACCAATCTTATCTTCATAGGTAAGAATCGCATCAAGCCCTTTGTTCTGGAGCGAAGCCCCATTACTGTAGCTGTTCCCTCCATCTCCAAGCACCGCCAGGTAAGCGGGACTGATTAGAATATCTGAGGTTTTCTTAATAAAATAATCAACAGAACCGGTAAGCTTATTGTTCCATAAACCAAAGTCTAAACCAAAATTCGACTCTCTTAAAGACTCCCATTTCAGATTGTCGTTGCCCTGTTGGATAAGGGTAAAACCAGAGGGCAGCTGACCTGTGCCTGCGCCTGTGATATCATATGCAGTACCTTTATCAAAGTCCCATGTCGGGTCAGTCCCGTAAATAGCAGAGTATAGCGAGCGTGTGGCATTGTTGGGGATTTCCTGGTTTCCAGACCGGCCCCAGCCGTACCTAAGCTTCAGATCAGAAAACAGACCCAGATCCTTTATAAACTTTTCTTCACTCATCCTCCAACCAAGTGAGAAAGCTGGGAAAGTRCCGTATCGGTTATCTTTACCAAAACGCGAAGAGCCATCTCTTCTTAAAGTTACAGAGGCAATATAACGGTCGTTGTAACTGTAGTTGACCTTACCGAAATAAGACAACAGTTTGTTTCCCGCGCCACTTCCCCCGTTGAGGGTATTTGAGCTACCTGCATTAAGGTAGGCATAATCAATATTTTCTATCGCAAGCCCTTGTCTGCTTGCAGAAAACTCCTGACTGATGTTCTTTATGTATTCCTGACCGGCAAGTATTTCCAGGTTATGTTTATCCTTGGTGACCTTATAGTTAAGGGTATTCTGCCAGATGATATTCCCCTGATAGGTCTGTGCATTGCTCACCTGGTTTGCAGGATCTGCCAAAAAGCCCGAAACATATGATTTCTTTAACAAACGTTGATAGCTACCGTTATAATCTACACCAAAATTTGTCCTGAAGTTCAATCCAGGAATGATCTGGTAATCCGCATATGCATTTCCAAAGAGCCTATAAAAATTGTAAGCATTCTGCTTGTTGTCTTCTATTAATCTAACCGGATTCTGTCTATCGGTCATTCCTGCTGCAGGGCCTCCCCAGCCTCCGCTTGTGGTGCCGTATATTTCCGGCTTCTTGACTCTTTTACGATACCCTTATTATCATAATAACCCACTGAAAAAAGACTGTTCCCCTTTTCACCGCCATTGGAAAGGGCAGCATCATAGGACTGAATAATCGAATTTTGTGCAATCTCATCAAACCAGTAAGTATCTGCAGCCTTCATGGTCTTTGCCGCATCGATATACTCCGGAAAGATCACACGGTTGAGCACTGGATTGTTAAAGTTATTATTCCAGTCATATTGATAGATCTGGTTATTATTGGGGTTGGCCTTATCGTTTACCGCCGCCTGCCAATAGGCACGGCCTCTTTCTTCGGCATTAAGCGTTTTAAGTTTGGTGGCATAATTCTGAATGGATGTCGAGGCATTGAAGTCGATCTTTGAATAACCTTTCTTGGCCTTTTTTGTAGTGATGATGATTACCCCATTCGCTGCACGTGAGCCATAAATAGTAGCCGAAGACGCATCTTTAAGCACCTGAATAGATTCAATGTCGTTCTGGTTTAACTGTTCCAACCCGTTTTTGGTTGGTACGCCATCGATTACATAAAGCGGGTCGTTATTGCCCAGGGTTCCAATGCCGCGGATTCTTACTGTTGCCTGACCAGTTGGAGAACCGTCGGTGGTAATCAGCACCCCTGGAACCCTTCCCTGAAGAGACTTTACAGCATTACCAGAAGGGATATCCCTGATCTTTGAAACATCAACTACATTGACCGCTCCGGTGATGTCTTTCTTGCGTTCCTTCTGATAACCCGTAACCACGATCTCGTTGAGCTTATTGATCGCGATGTCGAGTTTGACCTTAAGATTGGCCGATTCTGCGGTAATGGGAATGGTCAATGGTTCAGCTCCAATATAAATAAACCTAAGCGACTGACCAGCAGAAGCTTCAATTTTAAAACTACCATTAGCATCTGTAGTCACCGTTTTTTGGGTACCTACGATCACTACGGTTACAGCCTCCAGAGGGATGGATTCATTGTCGGTGACAACGCCGCTGATTACCCTGGTCTGGCCAAATGCCAGGCACGTTACCATACAGGCAAAAAGCCAGGTAAGGAAAATTTTTCTCATAAAAATTCAGATTTGGTTAGTATTATGTTTAGTTAAAATATTTCATCAATAAATTTTTTGTATTCTTCAATCTCATATTCCGGACAGCCCCCCTTTTTCGTGGCTATAAAAGCGCCCATTCCTATCGCATTTTTTATAATGGTTTTTGGTGCCAGTCCCAATTGATGGCTGGCAATGAAGGCTGCAAGAAATGAATCTCCACTCCCAATGGTATCGTTAACCTTAACTTCGGATCCCCAGGCATGGTAGGATTGATCCAATCTATAATAGGAAGCCCCAAATTCTCCTTTAGTTACGATTACCTCTGGAACATTGAAGCGTTCCTGTATAAAACGGACCTGCTCTTTCTCATTTATGAACCTTCCCCCGAAAAGAATCTGGGCCATATGTAGCTCCGACTCGTTAAATTTTATGATATCAGCCCGTTCCATCAGATTTGCCAACAGGCTCTTATCAAAGAAAGGAGGGCGGAGATTGATATCAAATACCTTTATCGCATCGCTTTCCAGGAATTTGAACAGCGTCTCTCTGGAAAGTGTATTTCTGGAGGCGAGGCTTCCATATACAAAATATGTGGATGACTTCAGTGCGCTATCGATCACGGACTGATGATCGATAAAATCCCATGCCACGGGAAACACGATTTCATAGGAAACCTCATTTCTGATGCCCACACGGGCAATCACTTCACTGGTAGGGTGGATCGTATCGCGCTGAAGGAGGCTTTTGTTAATTTGCCAACCATCAAGCAAACGCTCCAGTTTCACTCCATTTTCATCATCTCCGACTTTACTGATGATACTGCTGGACAGGCCAAGCTTATTGAGGTGATAGGCAACATTTAGCGGTGCACCACCTGGCATGCGCCCATCAGGCAGCACATCCCATAATATTTCGCCAAAGCATATAGCAGGTGTGATCATATTCTTGTCTTTCTTTTTTATTTAGTGCATTACAATTCCGGTTTCTATCTGCTCCAGAGATTTCCCCTTTGTCTCAGGCATCATTTTCCAAACGAATACCAGCTGCAATACCATCATGGCACAGAAAAAGAAAAATATGTTTGCCCCTCCAAATGACTCTGCCAGATAGGGAAAGCAGAATGCAATCAGTGCTGCCATTACCCAGTGAGTAGAACTACCAAGTGTTTGCCCCTTTGCCCTGACCTGATTTGGGAAAATCTCTGAGATGAATACCCAGATAACTGCCCCTTGCGAAAAAGCAAAAAAAGCAATAAAGAGCATTACATAAATCGGAATCTCAAACCCGCTGGATGAACCGCCCAAAAATGCAACTGCAACAAGTCCAAGAGAAACAATCAGTCCGAAAGAACCAATCAGCATCAGTGTTTTTCTCCCAACTTTATCTATAATATTGATTGCAAGAAGCGTAAATATAAAATTGACCATTCCGATACCAACAGTTGATAAAAGTGAAGAATGCGCACCAAGCCCTGCCATTTCAAAAATTCTTGGCGCATAATAAATGATGGCGTTTATGCCGGATACCTGGTTAAAGAAAGCAAACAGCACGGCAAGGATAATTGGCCTGTTGTACTTTCCTGAAAAAAGTCCATCCGAAGATTTATCTCGCTGCATATCCTGACCGGATTTCTGTATAGCGGCGAGCTCATCATCGCAGTTTAGTGGATTTATGATGCGTAGGATTTCCAATGCTTTATCGTACGCACCACGCTTAAGTATAAGCCATCTTGGACTTTCAGGAATAAAGTAGATTAGCACAAGGAATATGATGGATGGAAATGCCTGAACACCAAGCATCCATCTCCAGGATGCCTCTCCTCCCTGGCTTAGCAAATAGTTTGAAAGATAGGATATCAATATTCCCAGTACAACATTGAACTGGAAAAGCCCTACAAGCCGGCCCCTTCTATGTGCCGGAGACACCTCTGAAATATAAATGGGTGCAGTAACGGAAGATATCCCCACACCTAAACCACCCAAAAAGCGGAATGCTAAAAAGATATACCAATTATCTGCCAGCGCGGTACCAAGTGAGGAAAGTAGATATGCTGCAGCTACGAAATAAAGTGTATTTTTTCTTCCGAAATAATCAGAGGGGCGGGATCCTACCAGAGAGCCGATTACCGTACCGATAAGTGCAATAGATATGGTAAGTCCATGCGAAAATGCGGAAAGCTTCCAAAACTGTTGAATGGATTTTTCAGCACCTGATATTACGGCTGTATCGAATCCAAACAGAAAGCCGCCTAGGGCTACGACCATGGACCAAGCCAGGAC
>NZ_JBFTRT010000552.1:0-8315 GCF_056399685.1 Pedobacter sp. 01N416 | reverse complement strand
GAGTAGGTGTACCTTCACAATCCCGGCCATCGTTTTAGGATTGTAATCATAAATATTAATGTCGGCTTTATAATCTGTTTTTAAAGGCAGCCAATTGATTAACATAGGGTAAAAATTACTGTCGAAATAGCTTGATTGTAACTTTTCGTTTATTGCTGTAGTTTTTTGAGTTATTTTATCCCGATAAAAGCCCTTAATCTCTTGATCAAAGTGGATCACCATATCACGCTGTGCATTGTAGCTGGAGTGATAGATTGGCGAAAGATCTGATTTATTTACAATTGTAGAATCTATCCATGAGGAGGCTTGTCCTTTTAGTTTTACTTCTGTAATTACTTGTACCTCATTATTCAACACCATAACTTTAGTATTTACAATACCTATTATAATCCTGGTCGTATCTTTAAGCATTGACCAGTTCATTCGATAAGTTTGATCTTTAATCCACTTTTTATCTACCAGGTTTTTTTTTGGAATGATAATTTCCTGGCTATAACTAAATAGTGGAATTGCACAGAGGAGAAATAAACGGATGATTTTTTTTAATACAGCTTGGTTAAGCGGTTTTATTGTAATGATATTTAGGTGCATTGGTTAAGCTTAAGGTGTATGTAAATATATAAAAGGTATAGATAACACAGCCAGGTTACTGTTATAACCTGGCTGTTTTAATGAATACGCCAATAATCGATATGTTTTAACAATAAATTGAGCCGCTGAAGAGGCTTTAAATGTCTTTTTACTGTTTTGTACCGCTGAAATTAAACGAAATGTCGCCCGATGCGGTTGGCAGGGTAACAATAGCGATATTTTTTGCCGCATGGTCGTATATCAATGTCCCTTCTGGAGCCCCAATCGCCTTGGCATCATTAGAACCCTGTATCGCCTGTATAGTGAAAATTTTTGATGTTACATTGGAATATGGCTCACCAGATTTTGCTGTAACCTTTACTTTGTTGCCATTCTCTTTTGTAACCTGGATAATTGCATTAAAATATTCGGTTGAAGTGATATCTACTGTCCCTTTATAGGTGCCTACAATTCTACCTGCGGCAGCTTCATCCGAATCATTTGACGGAACATTTTTGCCCTTGCAGGAAAATACAAGGGTTAATACCAATGTAAAGAACAACAATGATAAATTTTTACTAATTGATTTCATAGATTGATTTTTTAATATTTCTGTTTTAAACTGCTCAAAATTATCATGTATGTTTTTCTATGTATGTGCAGAAATGCTCAATTATAGCATTCGCCTGAAAAGAAACTGAAAATGTTTCACAGCAATAATTTGCTCAAAAAATGATCGTTTTAATGCAACAGTTATTATCTTGTGTTAATCTTAATCGCAAAAATATTATCAGCAGATGTATTTAACTTCATTGCCAGATCATTCCAGCCCTGATTTTGATCAGGATCTTCATTTTAGAAGGTTTAAAATGCAAAATGTTGTTTTTAATACCGTTAGCAGTTATAGCTTTTGTGATGATCATGTGGGATGTCTTTCTTTCAAAACGATATTAAAAGGAGAGGAGTGGTATGGTATTAATAAACGTAAGCTGGCAATTCGGCCCGGGCAGTTCCTGATCCTCAACAATGAACAAAATTATTCCTGTAAAATTGATACCATGGATAAGGTTAGGGGATTATCGGTGTTTTTTCAAAAAGATTTTGCGGCGCAAGTATTTCAGGATACTTTAAAAAGTGAAGTGGAATTATTGGATAATCCATTTTATAAGAATAATGAACAACCCGAGTTTTTTCAGACGTTGAATGGTATCGATCCTGAATTACAGTTGCAACTGGCAAAGCTTATTTCAGGCCTCGAAAATAATGGTTATGACGATTGTGCTGAAGAACAGCTGTTTTTTTTACTTAGCTATCTGATCAAGACACTTAAATCCGATACGGAAAAAATTGCAGGCGTTTCGGCCATAAAGCCGAGTTCAAAAATTGAAATTTACAAGCGTTTGTGTATCGCGAAGGATTTTCTGCATTCAACTTTTATGGAGAAGCCCGATTTAAAATTACTGGCTAGTATTGCTTGTTTATCAGTTCCTCAGCTCATCAGGCAGTTTAAATCTGTATTTAAGGTTACGCCACATCAATACCTGATTCAGATAAAACTTAAACAGGCTGTTGATTTGCTTAAAAATACAGATAAACCCATTCATGAAATAACCTGGGCTTGTGGATTCGAAAACGTGAGTGCTTTTTGCAGGGCCTTTAAATCAGCTTATGGTTTTCAACCCTTGATGTTCAGAAAAACACAGGCATAAATAGCGCATTTCTGCACATGTTTATTGTTAAAGCGGGCTTAATTTTAAGCAATTAAACCCAATTCCCTTGAAACGAGCCTTTATTTTTTTCTTTTTAATTTTATCTTCCTCATTTTGTTGTGCCCAGGATCTTACTATCCCACTTTATCAAGGGCAGGTACCAAATGCAAAGAGAACCCCTGCCGATTACATTGAAGAAACCGACAGTAATAGCCTGATTAAAAATGTAAGCATCCCTACCATGCAGGCCTATTTTCCGGATAAAAATAAAGCCAATGGAACGGCTGTAATCATTTTTCCCGGTGGCGGTTATTTTGTTCTTGCCCCTAAAAAATGCATTGAAATTGCTAAGGCATTCAGTGCGCTGGGGGTTGCTGCCTTTGTTGTGAAGTATCGTTTACCCAGCGATAGAATTATGAACGACAAAACGATTGGTCCATTGCAGGATGCACAAACCGCTATTAAAACGGTACGCAGAAGAGCAGGCGAATGGAATATAAATCCAAATAAGATAGGAATGATGGGGCTATCGGCAGGTGGGCATTTAGTCTCAACAGCAGGTACACAGTTAAACAGGGTGGTGATAGAGAATAAAGAGAATATATCACTCAGACCCGATTTTATGATTTTACTTTATCCCGTTATTCTTTATGATCCGGATATACCCCGCACCAGAGAAAATTTAATCGGAAAAAAACCTACAGCAGAAGCGTTACTTTTATAGCAGTATATAATTTACAATTTTTAGGCAAAAAAAGCAATCAGTTTAAATAACTTTGTTTTTCAATGAAAAAAACATCGGGAAATCGATTTAGCTTGTTTTAAACCAAATAATTTAAAATGCTTTTAATTATTCTTAACATTATTTTTTGCATCTCGTTTTTAGGCTTTGCCTATGTAAATTTAAATGATAACGATGCCTTTCTTTGGGTTTCTATCTATTTAAGTGCCGCAATATGCTGCGGATTGGCTGCGTCCGGTAAATTTTATCCTTTCGCTTATCTGTTTTTAACTGCTTTCTACTTAATTTATGCTGCTATCCTATTCTTCGCAAAAGATGGTGTAAGAGATTGGATTATGAAATATAAGCGGCCAAGTTTGGTTGAAAGCATGCAGGCAACTAAACCCTATATCGAACAAACGAGAGAATTTTTTGGCCTGTTGATTATTGCGGGAGCTTTGTTGATCAATTATTTTGTTTCGGCGGGTATTGCCAGCTAATAGATTTAGATACTTTATGAAAGGTGATGATACGATGGCTATCCAAAAAGCTTTATCAGCTATTGTAAAAAGCAATGTAGGTGCAGATGGCCAAAATTGGCTGGAAAGTATAACACAATCGGCTGATCAAAGCAATAAAATCAGTCAGGCATTTGTGATGGTGCCGCGAAAAACCGGGAAATCGCTTATTCAACTTAACGAAGAACAAAAGGTTTTAATAGAAGAGGCTGGAATCAGTTATATTTGTAACTGGACAATAGATAGACTTTGTCGCGTTTGGTTGCTGAGCACTTTAAATTCAATAGACCAGGAGAAACTTTACACAACCGTCGATCGGTTATTTCTGTCGGCAGAAATGAATGAGGCGGTGGCTTTGTATTCGGCCCTGCCGTTTTTAGCTCATCCTGAAATTTGGGTAAAACGTTGTGCTGAAGGGATTAGGAGTAATATTGGATCGGTTTTGGAAGCGATAATGGAAAACAATCCCTATCCTTCAGAAAATCTGGATGAAGCGGCTTGGAACCAATTGGTGCTGAAGGCGTTTTTTACCGAAAAAAATATTAAGCTCATCGTTGGTTTAGATAAACGGGCTAATCTGGAACTTGCATTAACTTTGATTGATTATGCAAAAGAACGTTGGGTGGCCAAACGAAAGGTAAACCCACAGCTTTGGCGCCTGGTTAGTAAATTTATCAATGCCGAGATTTTTGAGACCCTTAAAGTCGGTTTACAGCATTACGACCAAATTGAACAGCGCGCCATTGCACTTGCTATCGCACAGTCCGATTATCAGCCGGCAAAAGATTATATTAACACTTTTCCTGAACTTAAGTTGGCCTTCACAGAAGGAAGTTTAAACTGGGATTCATTTTAACCATTAGAAATTCAAAATAGAAATATATGTGTTGCAGTAGTTCAATTGAAAGAGATAAAGCATTGATGGGGGAGCCTGAGGCGTTTGATATCAGTGCGGTAAGGGGAATGAAATTCTTCGACCCACATGTTCACATGACTTCGAGAACGACCGACGATTACCAGGCGATGGCTGATGCGGGAGTTGTTGCCTTGATAGAACCCGCATTTTGGCTGGGGCAGCCACGTACCGGATTGGATAGCTTTAGAGATTATTACAGTAGCCTGATCGGGTGGGAGCGCTTTCGCTCTTCTCAATTTGGCATTAAACATTATTGCACCATTGGTCTTAACTCAAGAGAAGCCAACAACGAAAGCCTGGCAGAGCAGGTAATGGAAATATTGCCATTGTTTATCTATAAAGAAGGAGTAGTTGGCATAGGCGAAATCGGCTTTGACGATCAAACTGCAGCCGAAGAAAAATATTATAGATTACAACTTCTGCTTGCTAAAGAAGCAGGTTTACCTGTTCAGGTGCATACACCACACCGCGATAAGAAAAAAGGCACACAACGCAGTATGGATATTGCTTTGGAGCATGGCCTTGATCCTTATAGCGTAATTATCGACCATAATAACGAAGAGACGGTAAAAGAGGTTTTAGATAGAGGCTTTTGGGCTGCTTTTACCATTTATCCGTTTACTAAAATGGGTAACGAGCGCATGGTAGAAATTGTAAAACAATATGGTCCAGAACGTATTATGGTAAATTCTGCTGCTGATTGGGGCATCAGCGATCCTTTAGCCGTACCAAAAACTGCTGCTTTAATGAAAATGCGTGGTTTAAGCGATGAGGCTATTGAGCTGGTTACTTACCGCAATGCGATTACTGCATTTGCACAGAGCGGGCAGCTGGATGAAGCTGATTTTAATGCGCAAAAAAATGTAGACCTTACCGAGAAATTCGAAGGCAATACCATTTTGCGTGGTGGGCAACAGCCAAGAACAGATAAATCGTCTATCATCATTAGCTAAAGTATTGAAAAAAATAATTGTCTATCTGCGCATGACGCGCCCTGCCAATATTGTTACGTCAGTAGCCGATATTTTAGCAGGAATTGCCATTTCTGGCGTTTTAAGCAGTGGGTTTTCCATTCCATGGTTATCTATTGTATTTTTGGCTGCATCAACAGCCTGTTTATATGGAGGAGGAATCGTTTTTAATGATGTTTTTGATGCCGATCTGGATAAAATAGAACGTCCGGAGCGGGCCATTCCCAGCGGGCTGATCAGCTTAAAAAATGCAACTATTTTAGGTAGCCTGTTACTTTTGGGCGGTATTGCATTAGCTGCATTAAATAAAATATCGGCGGGGCGGTAAAAGCTGGTGTAATTTCACTTATTTTGATGGATGCAGCTTGGGCCGTAACTTTCGATGCCTTGATTTTGGCTTTTATAATTGCAGCTTTATTGCCATTATCCATGTGGCTTTCTAAATTATTCGCCGTTACTTAACCATCAAACACACATTCTCAAATTGATATGGAACATTTACATCAATCCTTTACCGTACAATATAATTATAATGTTTTCTTTACTTCATCGCTTTTTTTGCCTGAAAATGAACTGTTGAACAGTTTTTTAGTTAACCTAAATCCGGCTGTTGCAGTAAAGAAGATCTTGTTTGTAATAGATGAAGGTGTAACAAATGCACACAAAGACCTTAACACCCAGATTAAAACATATTTTTCAAAATACCCTCAAACGCAGCTGGTTCAGGATATCCTGATCATCCCAGGGGGAGAACAGGTAAAAAACGATACCAGATATTTTGATCAGGTATTGGAAGCCATCAATGTTCATGGTATCGACAGACATTCGTTTGTTGCTGCTATTGGTGGTGGCGCTGTACTCGATATGGTGGGCTATGCGGCTACTGTTGCACACCGTGGTATCAAACACATCAGGATTCCAAGTACTGTGCTTTCGCAGAACGACTCGGGGGTTGGTGTGAAAAATGGAATTAATTATTTCAATAAAAAGAACTTTTTGGGTACTTTTTCGCCGCCGGTCGCTGTTTTTAACGACGAAGTATTTTTAAGCACGCTATCCGATCGCGATTGGCGCTCAGGTATTGCCGAAGCAATTAAAGTGGCACTGATTAAAGACCGTGAGTTTTTTGAGTGGCTGGAAGCAAATGCTGTTGCGCTTGCGCAGCGGGATATAACAGCTATGAACTACCAGATCTGGAAATGTGCAAAACTCCATATGGAGCATATCCGCAGTGCCGATCCTTTTGAAAACGGTTCGGCCCGACCCTTGGATTTTGGCCATTGGAGCGCCCATAAACTAGAATATCTGACTAATTTTGAAGTGAGGCATGGTGAAGCCGTTGCCATGGGGATAGCCTTAGATGCTGTGTATTCCAATTTATCGGGCAGGATCAGCACTGAAGATGCACAAAGGGTAATCACTTTGATTCAGCAACTTGGTTTCGAATTAACGCATCCTTTGTTACAGGTTACCGAAGGTAATAGCCCAATTTTACAAGGATTGGAAGAATTTAGAGAGCATCTTGGTGGAGAGCTGACCATCACCTTACTTACAGGCCTTGGCAGTGGAGAGGAAGTTCACGAAATTGATGCCGACATTTTAAAACGAGCTGCCGAAATTTTAAACAACCAAACAGCTATCATTCAACATTAAGCTATGAAATTAACTTCCGGACATTTAACCTTCTGTACCAACATTTATGCAGGCGAAAGCTGGATGGCACATTTTGCCGTGTTAAAAGATAGTTTTCCGGTATTAAAAGCGCAATTGTCGCCAGAGGCACCGCTGGGTATAGGTTTGCGCCTTTCCAATCTCGCCAGTATCGAATTGCTGGAAGAAAATCACCTGGAAACATTTAAGCTGTGGCTTGAGCAGGAAGGTGGATATGTTTTTACCATGAACGGATTTCCATATGGCGGTTTCCATCATACCAGGGTTAAAGATCAGGTACATGCGCCCGATTGGACGACGAGAGATCGCGTCGAATATACACTCCGTTTAGCAGAAATTCTTTCACAGTTACTCCCGGAAGGTATGGATGGAGGCATTTCGACATCGCCATTAAGCTACAAACCTTGGTTTAAGGATGCTTTGGGAAGAGAAAAAGCTACAGTTACTGCAAGCGCACATATTTTGGAAGTTGCCGGAGGCTTAGCAAAAATCTTTAAAAAAACAGATAAAATCATTCATCTCGATATCGAACCAGAACCCGATGGTTTTCTCGAATCTGGTCCCGAATTTATCAACTGGTTTGAACACGAACTTTTACCAACTGGAAAAAATTATTTTTCGGATCGATCGGGTTTAAACGCCAATGAAGCAGAAAATCTGATCAAAATGCATATCCGTTTGTGTTATGATGTTTGTCATTTCGCAATCGGTTACGAACCCCATACAGCCATTATCAATGAACTGCAGGAGAAAGGCATTCAGATTGGAAAAATCCAGATCAGTGCCGCATTGAAAGCTAAATTACCTGCATCTGTTTCGGAAAGAACAGCCGTATTGGCTCAGTTAGGCCGTTTTGACGAACCTACTTACCTCCATCAGGTAATTGCCCGAAAAAATGATGGTTCGCTGTTGCGTTATCCTGACCTTGCTGATGCACTGGCAGCGGGAGAAAATCCTGAAGTAGAAGAGTGGCGGGCACATTTTCATGTACCTATTTTTGTTGAAGATATGGGTTTGATCMAATCTACACAATCGGATATTACCGAGGTATTAAACCTGCAAAAAAATAACCCTTTTACCGCTCATTTAGAAGTAGAAACCTATACCTGGGAAGTTTTACCAACAGCTTTAAAAGCACCTTTAAACGATTCAATTATCAGGGAACTGGCTTGGGTTAAAAATTTATTAGAAAAATAGAACATGCATAAAACCGTTGTTATCGATATCGTAGCCCTATCT
>NZ_JBFTRT010000551.1:0-3350 GCF_056399685.1 Pedobacter sp. 01N416 | reverse complement strand
GGCTACGACAGTGCCGGAACCAATAGTTACACCAGCTAAAATTGTTACACCAGAGCCTATCCAACAATTGCTTTCAATCCGTACTTCAGACCGTGTAACGCCTTGATTTTTAATCAACTCAGTATCATCAGAAAAGTTATGATTTTCAGAAAAAATTTTAACATATGGGCCAATAATCACATTTTCACCAATATCTATCCCACCTTGGCCTGCTAAGTATGCAAAAGCATTAATGCCAGTACCATCGCCAATCTTTATGCCAATCCCTTGGTGGGCAATGACATGTGATCCCATTAAAACAGAATTTCTTCCAATTGAAACATTATTACCTATATTGATCCCTTCTAAAGAAATTGCATTAATATAGACCCGATCATCGAGGATTAGATTGTCTCCAGCGGAAACCTTATATGCATGTTTTATTTTAACTCCCTGACCTATAAATAATAGGCCTTTTGTCCGTTTAAAAAAAAATCTTCTATAACCTCCTCTAAGCATCTGTTTCAACCTTTCAAAAGAAACCACAATTATATCCCTTACAGTATATTTACTTTCCCATCTGTAATTAGGGTCTTTTTTTAGCTTCCGTATAATCTTTTCGATCATTAGCTTTTTTCCATTATAAATTTTAAAATATTCTCCGCGGACTTTTGCCAAGTAAAATGATTTGCATGTGCTAACGCCCTGCCAGCCATTAAATTATAATATTTTTCATCTTGCAACAACGTATTGGTTTTCATTGCAATATCCATTGGATCGTCAGGATCTATGTAAACAGCTCCATCACCACAAACTTCTGGCAATGATGTTCTATCCGAAACAACAACTGGAACTCTACATTTCATAGCTTCCAGTGGAGGCATACCAAAACCCTCGGCGTAGGACGGGAAGCAAAATACCTTTGCAAGAGCATAAATAAGAGGAAGATCTGCTTGTGGGACATAACCAGAAAAAGAAATCCTATCCAATAAGTTATTGTCTAGAATACATTTTTCTATATCCTCATTTTTAAACTCTCTTTCTCCAACAATTAAAAGTTTTACAGATTCGTCTATATGTATAAAGGCTCTAATCAAATTCAATAAGTTTTTTCTAATATTGATTCGCCCAACGTATAGAACGAATTTATCTGGCAAATTATATCTCTTTTTTATTGATCTTATACTTTCTACGTTATATTTGTCTAGCGGCATAAAATTATCATTTACTCCATGATATACCACAGCCGTATTTTGGTCTTCAGCAATATGATGTTTTAAGATCCTCGTTTTCTCTGAGTTAGAAATAGTGATTACATAATCTGAACGTTTCGCTAACAGACTCATTGGCTTATAGTACAATAACTCAACAGGGCTGTAAAACTGGGGGTAATCTAAAAAAAGTACATCGTGAACAAATGCTATTTTTTTCCATTTACTTTTCCCATAATTTGCAAAGTTTTGATATAGTATAAAATTCAAGTTATACTTTTTAACCACAAATGGAACAATTATCAAATTGGAAAGTAAATTTGGCTTAGCATATACAGGGATAAGTTTGGCTTTGCCTCTAAACAATTCTTCAGCTTGATCTATATTTTTACTGCTGACAATAAGAAAAAGTTCAATATGATTATTGTTAATTTTAATTAATTCATCAACCAAATTTCTAACAACCACCTTTCCGCTAGGTGGGCCATCAAAATACCATTTCGCATCAATCCCAACTTTGATCTTCATCTGCTTTAATATAATATAATCGTTTTCAAAAAATTATCAATCTATGGCTATCACTTCTTTAGATAGACATTTAAACCAATCTTTCTAAAGCAATTCTTCACAACAAACTTCAGTTTGTAATAACATTCATTAAACTTGGAAGAAATATAGCTTGCTCCACCCGTTTCTGTCGCCGCTTGGAAATGTTCTGTAATAGCGGCAATTGAATCACTTGCACCTCCCTCACTCATTTTAACTGTAACCTCATCCATAAAGGCTGCATTTAATTTATCCTTTGCTCTTAAAAGTAACTCGTAATCTCCGCAAATTCTGTATCTTATATCATAGACTCCGTAAATGACAAATAATATTTTCTTAGAATGTAACGACCCAGGATGTGAAACAGTCATTTCTTTAAGAAATAAAGGCCACTGCCAGGGGAAGCCCCCTGTCCTAATAATTTTCCCTTTGAGATCAATCATTTGTCTTTTGGAAGAAACGTATTCTAAAGAATCCAAATTAGACTGCATTGCTAAAAAATTTTGATATTTTGACAACGCTGTTGGTAATAATATATCATCTGCACCCAAAAACATTATCCAATCTCCGCTAGCTCTTAAAACGCCTTTATTCCATGCATCATAAATACCCTTATCTGGTTCGCTGATCCATTCGGTTATATAATTTCTATATTTATTTATAATATCCATTGTATTATCTTTCGAACAACCGTCAACAATAATGAATTCAAAATTATCACTATCTTGAATTATAATACTTTGTATTAAAGACTCAAGTGTTTTTCCTGCATTATATGTTGCCGTTATTATAGAAATTTTGTTCATCAATTTTATTATTTAGTCATTTGATTTACTAGATTATTGGGCAGATATCATTCCCCAAATTATAGCTTAACTTTTTATTTCTAACCGAAATTACCTTTGCAGGAATTCCACCGACTACTGTGTAAGGCTGAACATCTTTTGTCACCACAGAACCTGCTGCTACAACAGCACCGTATCCAATTTTAACTCCTGGAAGAATAACCGCTCTGGAACATATCCAACAATAATCTTCAATAACTACACGATCTCCTATGGTATCGAAAAATTCGCTATTGTAATCGTGATGTAATGTCCATATCATAACATCATTGCTTAAGTTTACATTAGAACCAATTATCAGACCTTTTCTTGCATCAAGCAATGCATTGTGGCCGATTAATGTGCTGTTACCAATTTCCAATTTCCATGGACTTCTGATTTCAAAACCTCTATAAAGCCCAACCTTTTTGCCGATTTTTGCGCCTAAACACCTCATTAACAAAATTCTTAAATTATGGAAGGGTAAAAGTGCTATAGCTCCACAAAAAATGTATACTGCTGCGAAAGCATACTTCATAAAAGTGGTTTTCATATTTTCCATTTACTAATTAAGTTAATTTAATTGATTGTTTACCGGTTATCTTATTGAGCTTCTGCTCAAATATTATTGCCGAGAAAGGGAACATTAAAAAAAATGATGTGTAGGTTATCGGTTCAGCAAAGAAAGTAAAACATAATATAATAAAGAAAACTATACGCTCTAGCTTTACACCAACAAATTTATTCTTATAAAAAAGAATAAATAAAAGCAATCCAGCTGGTAATCCAA
>NZ_JBFTRT010000550.1:0-4742 GCF_056399685.1 Pedobacter sp. 01N416 | reverse complement strand
CCGTACCGGGGTGATGTTGTTCGGAGGGCCTGCAGATTGGTCGATGGGGGTAAATATATCCAACATCGGGACAAAAATGAGCTATAGCGATACCGGAACACCATATTTTCTGCCTACTGAGCTGAAACTGGGCTCTGCAGTCACTTTCACTGGAAATGAAAGCAAACTGACSCTGGCCTTGGATCTGAATAAACTGCTTATACCTACCCAGCCTATTTATTCACCTGATGGAGAGATTATCAGTGGAAAGAACCCGGATCGGTCTGTTCCTGCAGGKATYTTYGGGTCATTTAATGATGCACCCGGAGGCTTTAGTGAAGAAGCAAGGGAAATAGGTTTATCAACCGGGCTCGAACTGTTATTTAAAGATAGGTTGGTATTCCGTGCAGGCTATAACTACCAGGATGCACAGAAAGGTGATGGCAGTTATTTTACCCTTGGTGCGGGCTTTAGGTATCAGATCTACAGCATTGATCTGTCTTATCTCGCCACGGCAGAAAGAAGCAATCCGCTCGCCAATACAATTCGGTTTGGCCTTGCGGTAAACTTCCTCCCTAAGAACAGAAACCTGTAGGAGCGATAGTTTATGAAAGGCATGGGTGGTAGTGCTTTTGGGGCAAATGCATGATGCTGATAGGGTAAAGAGATAAAATATTTCTTGCAGAAGATGTATGAGGAATTAAAGATTTAAAAAAAGATAAAATAACTATGGCAAAAAAAATATATATCCTTGAGGATGATGAGGGAATAAAGGATATAATTGAACGCATACTAACCTTGGAGCTTTATGAGGTACAGAGCTTCTCCTCGGTGACGGATTTCTGGCTGGCCGATCATCATCAGGTTGATCTTTACCTTCTGGATGTGATGCTACCGGACGGGAATGGTCTGACCAAATGAAAAAACGATTACTCTCTTTTCTTGCCATGCTATTGCTCTGTGTTTTGGCAAATGCGCAAAATCCCGTTCCTATTGTTGGGGCCGTTTCGAAAAGAACACCTCAAAGTGGAAATGAAACTACAAAAGCTTTTGACGGTAATTTAACTACCATGTATCATTCTAATTGGTCGTTAAATGCCATGCCTGATACGATTGATTTTTACTTTAATGGTGCCAAAAGTATTAACAAAATTGATTATACGCCTAGGCAGAGCCAAACAAATGGTATTTGGACAACTGTTGATGTTTATTATGCTACTGCAGATGCACCAAGTGTTTTTGTAAGCAAATTAACGAATATTACATGGACACTAACCAATACCGTAAAAACAATTGATATGACTGCCAGTCCCATAGTAAAACCTGGCATCGTTCGGTTTGTAATCAGGGCAGCTGGAGGAAATTTTTCTAGCTGTGCCGAAATTAATTTCTCTTCGGCAGACTATTCTGGGGGAGGCTTCCCGATTAGTTTAACCTATAATTTTACGGGTAACCCAACTGTTAATTATATCAATTATATACCCAGACAAGATGGTGGCCAAAATGGTCTTTTTGGKACRGGCGAAATTTGGTATAAAACTACCACTAATACTACCCTTACCAAATTAATGGACTTTAATAATGGTTTTGGCTCATCTTTATATCAAATTAACTTTCCATCTGCTTTAACTAATGTAACCCAGATTGTTGTTAAAGTGCTTACTGGAAGAAATAATTATGCCAGTTGTGCCGAGATGCAATTCTATCAGCAAAGTAGCGGAGGCAATTTATATACTAATATTTTTGCAAATGATCTACATTCAACTTTAAAACCTGGGGTAATCCAAGCCGATATTGATGGCATTACTTCACCATTTTTTAAATCTTTAGCGCAGTGTATTTTTAACAATACCTACAACTATAAATACCGCGTGCAGACGTATGATTTTTATCCAAACCCTGGTACAGTTGAAGGTATTTTAAAATCAAATGGACTAAATCGAGTTGAAAACCCAACAGGTATAGCTTTTAAGGAAAATACAAAAGCAATAGTTTTTGTTGGAGATACCTATGGCGTAAATCCAAACTTGGTTGTTAAAGATTTTATACTTAATGATCATGCCACTGTAGACACTTATCCTTTACAGAAAGGCATAAACATTATTAATATAGCGCACAATGGCCAGGGTTATATTGGTTATTTTAGTAATAGGACCGACTTGCAACCAGTACAGGTTAACATTGCTACAGGCGGTGTAAATGGATATTATGATCCTTTAACAGATACCGATGAAGAGTGGACTAAAATGCTACTTAACGATGTATACCCCAAATTGGATATTAAAGGAACTTATATTAATTTAAATTTCGATAAATCGGCTCTTTTTGCAAATTCGCATGCTAGTGGAAAAGCGTTAATAGCAGCTTATGATGCCATTGTACATATAGAATATACGCAAAACGGTTTGTTCAAATACAATAGAGTACCTAAAAATCATATGTTTGTTAGAAGTGCAGATGATGGTGGAGGATGGTACGCAGGTGGAGACGGTGTCCATTTAGATTTGGGCTGGGGTGGCATTGCGGCGGCTTCAAGTGTTAATGCTAACTGGGGAATTGCCCACGAATTAGGCCATAATAATCAGGTTAGACCTGGAGCCAAATGGGTAGGTACGACAGAGGTAACCAATAATATCAATTCCGCATGGGTAGTATATACCTCAGGGGGTGGAAGTCGTATAGATGATGCTGGTGACTCACCTAAAGCTGGCGTCCCAGGTTTAACTGGTGGTTTGTTTGGTTCTTTATTTAACAATAGCCTCGTACAGAAAAAACATATACAGGATCAAGGAAATGTATTTATGACCTTAGTGCCTTTCTGGCAATTGGAATTGTATTATCAGCTTGGTGGAGGAGGAAAAAATTTACCAACCTTACTGCAAAGGGAAAATGGTACACCCGCTCCAGCTGGACAGCCAGATGTTGCCTATTGGTATGCTGATGTTTTAGAGAGAATGCGTACCACTAGCCAATCAGGCTTAAGTAATGGCCAATTGGTACTCAACTTTATAGATGCTACCTGCGATGCCGTACATGAAGACTTGACTGATTTTTTTGTAAAGAGTGGTTTCCTTTTGCCGATTGATAAGGATATTGATGATTATGGAGTACAACACATCACCATTACCCAGGCAATGATCGATACCTTTATTGCCTCGATACAAGCTAAAGGGTATTCAAAACCTGCATCTCCGGTTTTGAATTATATTTCGTTAAATAGCCTAAACACCTACAAGAATTTTACACCTATGACAGGAGCTACAGGCGTTGGCGTTACTGTTAATTCAGGTACCTTAACTATCGACCATGCCAAATGGACTAATGTAGTTGCTTTTGAAACGTATAATCAAAAAGTACTTACGGATGTAGCTATTTACGGTGCAGGATATCCAACTTTAGCTAACACAAAAACAACGGTTCAATACGGTACTGGTTCTACCAGCGTATATGCCGTGGGCGTTGATGGCTCAAGAAAATTGGTTTATCCGGCGGTAGATGTTGTCAACTCATTGCCAACTGTATCGATTACTTCACCTGTTAGCAATTCAGTAGTTACAGCGGGTAGCGATGTTTCGATTAACGCCAATGCTGCCGATACCGATGGGACAATTACCAAAGTAGAGTTTTATCAGGGGAGCACACTTTTAGGTCAGTCAAGCACTGCGCCTTATAGTTTTATCTGGACTAATCCAGCTGTCGGAAATTACAACCTTACCGCTAAGGCAACCGATAATAACGGAGGAGTAAAGGTATCAGACACGGTGAAGGTGATCATCAATACTTTACCAACAGTGGCCATCAGTTCACCGGCAAACAATACTGTGTTTACGGCTGGTACGAATGTTACTATCGATGCAAATGCCGCTGATACCGATGGAACAATTACCAAAGTAGAATTTTATCAGGGCAGCACTTTATTGGGCCAGTCAACCACTGCACCTTATAGCTTCACCTGGACTAATCCAGCTGTAGGAGCTTATGCACTTACCGCTAAGGCAACCGATAATAACGGAGGAACAAAGATATCAGACACAATTAAGGTTACCATCAATACCTTGCCAACGGTAGCCATCAGTTCACCGACAAATAATGCTGTATATACGGCAGGTGCAAATGTTGTCCTAAATGCCAATGCTGGTGATGCCGACGGTACAATCAGCAAGGTGGAGTTCTATCAGGGTAGCACACTTTTGGGTCAGTCAACCACTGCACCTTATGGCTTTACCTGGAATAACCCTGCTGCAGGAGCTTATGCACTTACCGCCAAAGCAACCGATAATAACGGGGGAACAACGACATCTGCTATCGTAAACGTTACCGTAAATGCCTTGCCAACAATAGCCATCAGTTCACCGGCAAACAATACTGTATATGCTGCAGGTGCAAATGTTACTATTAATGCCAGCGCTACGGATGCGGACGGTACGGTTGCTAAAGTAGAATTTTATCAGGGCAGCACTTTATTGGGCCAGTCAACCACTGCACCTTATAGTTTTACCTGGAACAATCCTTCAGTGGGAAATTATAACCTTACCGCTAAAGCAACTGATAATAACGGGGGAACAACGACATCTGCTATCGTAAACGTTACCGTAAATACCCTGCCAACAATCGCCATCAGTTTACCGGCAAACAATGCTGTATATGCTACAGGTGCAAATGTTACTATTAATGCCAGCGCTACGGATGCGGATGGTACGGTTGCTAAAGTAGAATTTTATCAGGGCAGCACATTGCTGGGTCAGTCAGGCACTGCACCTTAC